>JBILSM010000249.1:0-2852 GCA_044372085.1 Rubrivivax sp. | reverse complement strand
ACTGTTCGCCTGGACTTCGCTCGCTTGGGATCACCTGTTCGCGGGCCGTCCTGAAGAAGCTGCGGCGTGGACCCGACGGGCCATCAGCGAAGACCCGGACTCTCCAGGGATGCACGGGGTACTGGCGCTGGCAAGGGCTTCAGGGAACGATGTTCCCGGGACTCGAGCGGCAGCCTCGACGGCGCGCGCACTCCAGCCGGGCTATCACATCGACGTTCGCGACTTTCCTCCCTGGATCGGCCGAGAAGCTGAATTCAGAATCATGGTGCAGACGATCTTGCTGCCGGCGATCACCAAGTCAGGCTTGTCGGCCGCGCCGTAGCAAGGCGAGCGAGGGGCGGGCGTTCTTGACGCAGAAGGTTGTGGGTCGCCAATGCAGCGGCTGCGGTCGCTTCGACACCGACGCCAACCGCCGAATGACAACTGCCGGCCGAGCCTGTGTGAAAACCCCCTCACACCGCGCCTGACGGATCCGTAGAGTTGCTGGACATATCGAGCAGCGGAGCTCATATGTCGCGATTCATAGAAGGCCAGGATCGACAGCAGGTGACGCTGTTGCCAGAGTGTCTGGACGACTTCATCGGTGAGGACAACCCGGTGCGCGTCGTCGATGCATTCGTCGCGGAGTTGAACCTCGTTGAGCTTGGATTTGAGCGGACGGTTCCGGCACGCACGGGACGCCCGGCGTACGACCCGGCGGTGCTGCTGAAGCTCTACATCTACGGTTACCTGAATCGGGTTCAGAGTAGCCGACGCCTGGAGCACGAGTGCCAGCGCAACGTCGAGCTGATGTGGTTGACGGGCCGCCTGGCACCGGACTTCAAGACCATTGCCGACTTCAGGCGCGACAACGGCGCGGGCATCCGCAACGTCTGCCGCCGCTTCGTGGTCTTGTGCCGAGACCTCAAGCTGTTCGCCCAGGGTGTGGTGGCCATAGACGGCAGCAAGTTCAAGGCGGTCAACAGCCGCGACCGCAACTTCACGCCCGCCAAGATCGACAAGCGCAAGGAGCAGATTGAGGAGAGCATCCAGCGCTACATGTCGGCCCTGGACACCGCCGATCGCACCTTGCCGCTACTGGAGTTCGGCCCGCGGTATGCGCACCTCACGGACAAGATCAAGACCCTGCGCGAGCAGATGCGTCGCATGGACCAGATGAAGGAGCGCCTGAAGGCTGAGCCCGGCGAGCAACTCTCGCTGACCGATCCCGACGCCCGATCGATGATGTCGCAGGCCAAGGGCACGGGCCTGGTGGGCTACAACGTGCAGACCGCGGTCGACGCCAAGCACCACCTCATCGTCGCGCACGAGGTCACCAACGTCGGCCACGACCGAGCGCAGCTGAGCAAGATGGCGCTGGCCGCACGGCAGGCGATGGGCAAGAAGCAACTGAAGGCCTACGCCGACCGCGGCTACTTCATGGGCCCAGAGATCAAGGCCTGCCACGACGCCGGCATCCAGGCCTTCGTGCCCAAGCCGATGACCTCCAACGCCAAGGCCATGGGCCGGTTCGACAAGAGCGACTTCATTTACATCGCGCGAGACGACGAGTACCAGTGCCCCGCAGGACAACGCGCCATCTACAGGTACACGCGCGAAGAAAACGGACAGCAGATCCGGCGCTACTGGAGCAGCGAGTGCACCGGCTGCACGATGAAGTCCCAATGCACGACGGCCGACTACAGGCGCATCTCGCGCTGGGAGCATGAGCCCGTGATTGAAGCGATGCAGCGAAGGCTCGACCGCCAGCCCGGCGCCATGACGCTGCGACGACGGACCGTGGAGCACGTGTTCGGCACACTCAAGTACTGGATGGGCTCGACGCACTTCCTGACGCGAACGCTCGAGCACGTCAGCACCGAAATGAGCCTGCACGTGCTGGCATACAACCTCAAGCGGGTCTTGCAGGTTCTTGGCATAGCCAAAGCGATGAAGGCGATGAAGTTGGCGGGCGCGTAAGCGCCTTCTTATGCCCGCAGCGGGGCTATAGAGCGCAGAAATCGGTGTTCGGCGGCATATCGTGCGATTGAGCGCACTGGATGCTCAAACGGCGCGCAGGAAGCCCAAGCAAGGCTTCGAGGTGCGACATGGGCTTGCGCGTGCCCGTGTGGGCCCGTCAGAGCAGTTCTCACACGGCCTCGGCCATTAGCCGTCCTTCGACACTGGCTGCAACCGGGCAGTCCATAGCAGCGAGGAGTCCGAGCAGGACTCCCGCGTGTGGCCTCCGTCTTGCCGCAAACGCTGGGGATGTTGGCCGCCCAGGCTCGCAGATGCGAGGTCCCTGGAACAGGGATGCACATCCATGTACCCCACCGGCAAGGCTGGCGATCGCTGGCGGACCGAGGCGCTGGACGGCGGAAAGTCGCCCGTAAGTCGCTCTCACTGAACATGCCTTCAGTGGCACCCATGGGGTCGCTGTTGTGACTCACGGCACCTGGGTTTCGTACCCCAATGGAGTACGTAAGGCCGCGCCGCCCCTCCCGCATCCATCGAAAACGAGCCAAGGAAATCGAATGCACAAGAGACTCATCCTCAACGCCCTCGTCGGACTGTTTGTCACAACGCCGCTCACTGCGGCGCATGCCGAAGAGAGGCCTTGGTACTTCACCGTGGACGCCGGCATCAGCAGCGCCAGTGACCCGACCTTTGCCTCAGGGCGCCTGACCACCCGACGGGGCGTGGCCTAAGGGGGCGCCTTCGGACGCCACCTGGGGCCCAACTGGCGTGTCGAGGCGGCCATTGCCTACCGCAACAACCCGGTCAGGCGGGTGGGCAGCCCGGGCTTTGACGCTGACCCCAATGACGCGGACTGGGCTTCGCTCTTCGTGACGGTCAACGCCATCTACGACTTC
>JBILSM010000080.1:0-12904 GCA_044372085.1 Rubrivivax sp. | reverse complement strand
GTCCGGCTTCGCGTCCATGCGCACCTTGGCGTTCATGCCGTGGTCCGCCGTGAGCGCGATCACGCAGCCCATGGCCTCCAGCTCGCCCAGGTAGCGGTCCATCATGGCGTAGAAGGCGTTGGCACCCTCGTCACCCGGCGCATGCTTGTGCTGGATGTAGTCGGTGGTGCTGAGGTACATCACGTCCGGGCGGCGCGTCTTCATGAGCTGCACGCCGGCGGCGAACACGAACTCCGACAAGCCCGCGCTGTAGACGTCCGGCACCCCCATGCCCACCAGGGCCAGCACGCCCGTGATGCCGTTCTCGGCCTCGGTCACGGCATCGGCCTTCTCGGAGGAAAAGCAGATGCCCTGCATGCCCTTGCCCAGCAGGCGGCGCAGCTTGTCCTTGGCCGTCACCACGGCGCAGCGCTGACCCGCGCCGGCCAGCGCCGCGAGGATGGTGGGCGCCCGCAGCCACTTCGGGTCGTTCATCATCACCTCGGTGCCCGAGGCGGTGTCGAACAGGTAGTTGCCGCAGATGCCGTGCACGCTGGGCGGCGCACCCGTGACGATGCTCAGGTTGTTGGGATTGGTGAAGGTGGGCACCACGCAATCGGCGACGAGTGCCGTGCCTTCGGCCAGCACGCGCTTCATCCAGGGCATGTGGCCGCCAAAGGTGGCCTGGGCCAGGTAATCGGGCTCGCAGCCGTCCACACAGACGATGACGGTAGGGGCCTGGGGCAGCCGGTAGTGGCGGCCGTTGACCTCAAGCTGAGGGCTGGACACGAGGGAACTCCGAAGTTTGCGGGACAAGGGTATGGCGCGCCGCTCAATGACGGCCGGCCTGCTGGCTGACCATGCGGGCCTTGCTTTCCAGGACGTGGTCGGACATGGCACGGCCGGCGGCCTGCACATCCCCAGAGGCGATGGCCTTGACGATGGCACGGTGCTCACCGGCCGAGACGGGCAGCTGGCCGCCTTCTGCCAAGTGGGCCAGGTTCATGCGGCGGAACAGGCTCAGCTCCTTGATCAGTTTGCGGTAAATCGCCACGAGCTTGCGGTTGCCCGCCATGTCCACCAGGCGGTCATGGAATTGCAGGTTCAGAAGGTGGTAGCTGCGCAAGTCATCGGCTTTCACGGCACGCTCCATCGCGTCCACCATCGCCCGTACCTCCTTGAGCTGCGCCGACGTGATGCGCTGGGCAAGCTGGCGGCCCACCAGCTCTTCCATGGCCGCGCGCAGATCGAAGATCTCCACCGCCTCGTCCAGCGGGATGTCGCGCACGAACACGCCCCGGTTCTTCTCGGTACGCACAAGCCCCGCCTCCTCCAGCATGCGGAAAGCCTCGCGCAGCGGCCCGCGCGAGACGCCCAGACGCGCCGCCAGCGTCATCTCGGTCAGCTTGGCGCCGGGCTGGAGCTCGCCGCTGACGATCATCCGTTCCAGTTCAGCCTGCACCAGCGTGGGCAGCGAACTGGACTGCAGCAGCGCAATGGTGGGCACCCCGGACGATGCTGCAGCAGGCGCCGCGACGCCCGGCAGGGCTGGCGAAGACACTCTCGCCGCCAAGGCACCGGCAGAGGCCACCGGCGCCGCTGCACCACTGAGGGTTTTCATGCACCCGATTGGAGCGCCGAGATCGCAGATTGTCAACAATCGACAAATTGCCGTTGACATCGCACCATCGCCGATGCACGATGCCGTCCCGACCCGTCTGTGCGCGGTCAACGGGTGCGCCCGCGAATTGTCAATGCCGTCACCGAACGGTCATGAAGAGCGTGGCATCCTTCCTGGTTCTCGTCACTTCACTCCCTGAGGAGTCCTTCATGCGACTGTCCCGCCTGTCACTCATCACCAGCGTCGTGTTCAGCCTGTTGTCGGGCGCGGCCCTGGCCCAGAAGACCCAGCTGCTGGTCTACACCGCGCTGGAGACCGACCAGCTCAAGGCCTACCAGGAGGCCTTCAACAAGGTCGAGCCCAACATCGAGATCAAGTGGGTGCGCGATTCCACGGGCGTGATCACGGCCAAGCTGCTGGCCGAGAAGGGCAACCCGCAGGCAGATGCCATCATGGGCGTGGCCGCCTCCAGCCTGGCCCTGCTGGACAAGAACGGCATGCTGGAGCCCTACGCACCGCTGAACCTGGACGCCATCATGTCCAAGTACCGCGACAAGAAGAACCCGCCGGCCTGGTGGGGCATGGACGTCTGGGGCGCCACCATCTGCTTCAACACGGTGGAAGCCCAGAAGCGCAACATCCCCAAGCCCGAGACCTGGAAGGATCTGCTGAAGCCGGCCTACAAGGGCCAGGTGGTGATGCCCAACCCGGCCTCCTCCGGCACGGGCTTCTTCGACGTGACCGCCTGGCTCACGCTCTTCGGCGACGACAACGGCAAGGGCGGCGGTTGGAAGTACATGGACGGTCTGCACGAGAACATCGCGCAGTACACCCATTCCGGTTCCAGACCGTGCAACATGGCCGCTGCCGGCGAATACGTGGTCGGCATCTCGTTCGAGTACCGGGCGAACGCCAACAAGGCCCGCGGCGCCCCGATCGACCTCGTGTTCCCGAAGGAAGGCCTGGGCTGGGACCTGGAAGCCTTTGCCATCCACAAGGGCACCAAGAAGCTGGACGCCGCCAAGAAGCTCGCCAACTGGGCCTCCAGCAAGGACGCGATGATCCTGTACGGAAAGAACTTCGCCATCACGGCGCAACCCGGCGTGGCCCCGCCCCTGGCCAACGTGCCGAAGGACTACGAGTCCAGACTCGTGAAGATGGATTTCACCTGGGCCGCCGAGAACCGTGAGCGCATCCTGGCCGAGTGGACCAAGCGTTACGACGCCAAGTCCGAGAAGCGCCGTTAAGACGTGCCCTCGTTTCTCAAGCTCGAGGGCATCGAGAAGCGCTTCGGCACGTTCACCGCTCTGAAGGGCGTCGATCTGGGGATCGACCAGGGGGAGTTCGTCTGCTTCCTCGGCCCTTCCGGCTGTGGCAAGACCACGCTGCTGCGCATCATCGCGGGGTTGGAAGCCCAGAGCGCGGGCCGCATCGAGCAGGCGGGCCAGGACATCTCCCGCCTGCCGCCGTCAGCCCGCGACTACGGCATCGTCTTTCAGTCCTACGCCCTGTTTCCCAACCTGACGGTGGCAGACAACGTGGGTTACGGCCTGGTCAACCGCAAGGTGCCGAGGGCCCAGGTGCAGCAACGGGTGGAGGAACTGGTGCGCTTGGTCGGCCTGCCCGGCAGCGAGGGCAAGGTGCCCTCGCAACTGTCAGGGGGCCAGCAACAGCGCATCGCGTTGGCCCGCGCCTTGGCCACCTCTCCCGGACTGCTGCTTCTGGACGAGCCGCTCTCGGCGCTTGACGCCATCGTGCGGGTGCACCTGCGCCAGGAGATCCGCAGCCTGCAGCGCAAGCTGGGCGTGACCACCATCATGGTGACGCACGACCAGGAAGAGGCCTTGTCGGTGGCCGATCGCATCGTGGTCATGAACCACGGCGTGATCGAGCAGGTGGGCTCGCCTGAAAAGGTCTACCGCGAACCGGCGAGCCCGTTCGTCGCGGACTTCGTCGGCCGCGTCAACGTGTTGTCCGGCCACCTGGATGCGGCAGGCCTTCTGCGCGTGGGCGATGCCGTGCTGGAACTCGCGTCGGCGCAAGGTCATCCCCAGGCACGTGGAGGGGACATCAAGGTCTACCTGCGACCGGAGGACGTGCTGGCCCGGCCCCTGCCGCCCGGCGACGCGATGGACCAGGCCTTTGAGCCGGGTGCCTCCAATGTCCTGGCGGCCCGCATCGACAAGATCGAGTTCCTGGGCGCTTACTGCCTGGCCCGCGTGACCAGCGCCCCCCTCGGCGAGCAAGGGATCACCACGGTCTTGTCCATGAACTTCCTGGCCGAGCACGGGCTGGGCGTGGGCAGTGCGCTGGCCCTGCGCCTGCTGCCGGACCGCCTCAGATGTTTCGATCAGTGAACACCCACCGGACCACCGAACGCCACAGCAGGTACCGCACGCGGGGGCGGGCGTGACCAGCTTGATCGCCCGCGGGGCATCCGGTCCTGAGATACGGCTGCAGTCCACTCTCAGCGATCGCGTGGCCTGGCTGGCGCTCGGCGGCGTCGCCCTGATGCTGCTGGCCTTCCTGGCCGCACCGCTGCTGGCCATCCTCGTGCAATCGGTGCAAAGCGGCGAAGGGCGCTTCGTCGGGCTGGGCAATTTCGTCAGCTATGCCCAATCACCCGCGCTGCTGCAGTCTCTTTGGAACAGCCTGTGGGTGTCAGCCCTGGTCACCGTGGTGGCCGTGCCCACCGCTTTCGTCTTCGCTTACGCGCTGACACGCAGTTGCATGCCGGCCAAGCCGCTGTTCCGCGGCATTTCGCTGATCCCGTTGCTGGCCCCCACACTGCTGCCGGCCATCTCGCTGATCTACTGGTTCGGCAACCAGGGCGTGTTGAAGCAGGTTCTGGTGGCTCTCGGGATTCACGAGATCTACGGCGCACCGGGTATCGTCCTGGCCGAGATCTTTGCCGTGTTTCCCCACGCCTTGATGATCCTGGTAACGGCTCTCGCTGCCGCCGACGCCCGCCTGTACGAAGCAGCCGATGCCATGGGCACTTCAGCCCTGCGCAAATTCATGACCATCACGCTGCCCGGTGCGAAGTACGGTCTGATCAGCGCCAGCCTCGTGGTGTTCACGCTGGTGATGACGGACTTCGGCGTGCCCAAGGTGATCGGCGGGAACTTCAATGTGCTGGCTACCGACGTCTTCAAGCTCGTGATCGGCCAGCAGGACTTCCAGCGCGGTGCCGTGGTGGCGTTGCTGCTGCTGACCCCTGCCGTGCTGACCTTCGCCGTAGACCACCTGGTGCAGCGCAAGCAGATGGCCATGCTCAGCGCCCGCGCCGTGCCGCTGCGGCCGCGGCGCGCGCCTGTGTTCGACGCCCTGATGACCGGCTACTGCACCGTGGTGGCGCTGCTGGTGCTGGCAGTGCTGGGCATGACGGTGTTCGCATCCTTCGCAAGCTTCTGGCCCTACAACCTCGCCCCCAGCCTGCAGCACTACCGGATGGCCCTGTTCGACGCCGAGTTCGGCGAAGGCTTCGCCAACAGCATGACGATGGCCGGCGGCACGGCGCTGTTCGGCACGGCGCTGGTGTTCATGGGGGCCTATCTGCTGGAGAAGACGCCTGGACCCGCTCCGTTGCGCGCCGGTGTACGGCTGCTGGCCATGCTGCCGATGGCAGTGCCAGGTTTGGTGCTGGGCCTGGGCTACATCTTCTTCTTCAACGAACCCGCCAATCCGCTGAACGGTCTGTACCACACGATGGCGCTGCTCACACTCTGCACCATCATGCACTTCTACACCACGGGGCACCTGACGGCAGTCACGGCGTTGAAGGCGATGGATGCGGAGTTCGAGTCGGTGTCGGCGTCGCTGAAGGTGCCGTTCTGGACGACGTTGCGCCGCGTGACGCTGCCCATCTGCACGCCGGCGCTGGTGGACATCGCCCGCTACTTCTTCGTCAACGCGATGACCACCGTGTCGGCCGTCGTGTTTCTGTACTCGCCCGAGACCAAGGTGGCCTCCATCGCCATCCTCAACCTCGATGAAGCTGGCGAAACCGGCGCCGCCGCAGCCTGCGCCGTGATGATCGTCGCCGCCTCGGCCGTGGCCACCACGCTGTTCTGGCTGCTGTCGCGGCTGGTGGAGCGGCGTACCCAGGCTTGGAAGCGGGGAACGTGAGGGGCTTGAGGTCGTGCTCATGCGCACCTTCTCGTTCTCGCGCTGCGAGACGGGAGGCGGTGCGCTGCGGCGCTTCGGCGGGTCGGCCGGCCCACGGGGCCGGCTGCCCTGCGGTGCTCGGGCGCGCCGCAACGCACCACCTCCCGACTCGCGGGGCACCCCTGCTCGCCCGAACTGCCCGACCTCACAACGTGGTGGGCAGCCGAGACCGAATACCGGCGTTCGGCCTGGCGCTCGTACGGGCATCCGATCTGGCACCAGAGGTGGCACCCCTCGATCCCTCGCGGCAGCGGGGGCCTGGGGGCGGGGCCGTTGGGGGCGGCGAGAAGCGCAGCGGCCGGGTTGGCGCGCGCAGCGCGCATCCAAAACTGACCCGCCGTCGCTGTCTGAGCGCAGCGCTCTCCGAGCGCGAAGCGAGTTCGACGGCGCAACCCGGCCGGGAGCATCGCAGCGGAGTCGGCCATACGGCCGACCGCCCCCGCCGGCGCCACCCCCAGGCCCCCGCTGCCGCGAGGCGAACGCAAACACGCCGAGCAAGCAAGGTACTGAAAACAGACCAAGCCACCTAAGCTGACGCCATCCCAAACGAGACACCCCATGGACCGCGACCGCATCCTCCTCACCCCCGGCCCGCTCACCACCACGCTGCGCACCAAGCTCGCCATGCTCAAGGACTGGGGCTCTTGGGACGCGGACTTCAATGCCGTCACCGCCAGCGTGCGCAGCCGCCTGCTGGACATCGTGAACGGCCAGGACACCCACGTGGTCGTGCCCCTGCAAGGCAGCGGCACCTTCAGCGTGGAGGCCGCGGTGGCCACCGTGGTGCCACGCGATGGGCATGTGCTGGTGCCCGATAACGGCGCCTACTGCAAGCGCGCGGCCAAGCTGTCGCAGATGATGGGCCGCAAGGCCACCGTCATGCCCGTCCCGGAAGACCGTCCGGTGGACGCCGCCGCCGTGGAGGCGCAGCTGAAGGCCGACCCCAGCATCACCCACGTCATCCTCATCCATTGCGAGACCGGCACTGGCGTGGAGAACCCGCTGGCGGCCGTGGCTGCCGTGTGCGAGCGCCACGGCAAGGGCCTGATCGTAGACGCCATGAGCAGTTTTGCCGCCTTGCCGATCGACGCCCGCAGCACGCGCTTCGATGCGCTGATCGCCGCCAGCGGCAAGTGCCTGGAAGGCGTGCCAGGCATGGGCTTCGTCTTCATCCGCAAGGCCATCCTGGACGCCTGTGCCGGCAACAGCCAGAGCCTGGCCATGGACCTGCACGACCAGCACGTCTACATGGGCAAGACCGGCCAGTGGCGCTTTACCCCACCCACCCACGTGGTGGTGGCCTTGTCCGAGGCCATCGCACAGTTCGTGGAAGAAGGCGGCCAGAGCGCACGCCTGGCGCGCTACACCGCCAACTACCGGGCGCTGACCGAAGGCATGGCAGCGCTCGGCTTCAAGCCCTTCCTGGACCCTGCCGTGCAGGCGCCCATCATCGTCACCTTTCACGCCCCGGCGCATGCGGCCTACGACTTCAAGCGCTTCTATGAAGCAGCCAAGGCGCGCGGGTTCCTGCTCTACCCCGGCAAGCTGACGCAGGTGGAGACCTTCCGCGTGGGCTGCATCGGCGCCATCGGTCCCCACGAGATGCGCCAGGCCGTGAACGCCGTGCGCGAGACGCTGGCCGACATGGGCATTCCGGACGGCACGCCCGCGGCCTGAAGCTTGCGTCAGCGCCCTCCTCACTCGCAAAGACCACCCAGCACCCGCCCCGCACAGGAGATGCTCATGGCCACCCGCCACCCCAAGGAACACCCCGCCCTGGCCGAAGTGCGCAAATCAGGCGCACAGAAGGTGAAGGTGGCCGTCAGCGACATCGACGGCATCCTGCGCGGCAAGTACCTGCACATCGACAAGTTCAGGGGCGCCGCACAGCCCGCGCCGGGCGGCGGCTTCGGCTTCTGCGACGTGGTGTTCGGCTGGGACGCGCACGACGTCTGCTACGACAACACCCAGGTCACGGGCTGGCACCACGGCTTTCCCGATGCGCTGGCGCGCCTGGATCTGGACACCGCCCGCCGCGTGCCCTGGGATGGGGGAGTGCCCTTCTTTCTGGGCGACTTCGTCAATGCCTCGGGCGGCCCCTTCGAGATCTGCCCGCGCCAGACCCTCAAGCGGGTGCTCAAGCGAGCCGAGGCCTTGGGCGTGGCGCCCATGGCCGGCATGGAGTTCGAGTGGTTCAACTTCGCCGAGACACCGCAGACCTGGGCTGACAAGCGCGGCGTAGGGCCCACCAACCTCACGCCCGGCATGTTCGGCTACTCGCTGCTGCGCATGGCCGACAACCAGGGCTTCTTCAATGCGCTAATGGACGACATGGCGGCCTTCGGTGTGCCCATCGAGGGCTTGCACACCGAGACCGGGCCGGGCGTGTACGAGGCCGCCATCGCGTTCTCGGGCGCGCTCGAACAGGCCGACCGCGCCATCCTCTTCAAGACCGGCGCCAAGGAGATCGGCAAGCGCTTTGGCGTCATGCCCAGCTTCATGGCCAAGTGGTCGCAGGCGCTGCCCGGCTGCTCGGGCCACATCCACCAGAGCCTGTCGGACGGCAAGAAGAACCTGTTCTTCGACGCCAAGGCCAAGCGCTCCATGAGCAAGCTCTTCGAGAGCTATCTGGCCGGACAGATCGCCTGCCTGATGGACTTCGCGCCCATGTTCTGGCCCACCATCAACAGCTACAAGCGCCTGGTGGACGGCTTCTGGGCCCCCGTCAAGCCCACCTGGGGCGTGGACAACCGCACCGCCAGCTTCCGCGTGATCGCCGGCAGCCCCAAGAGCACGCGGCTGGAAACGCGCTGCCCCGGCGCCGACGTCAACCCCTACCTGGCCATGGCCGCGGTCATCGCCGCCGGGCTGCATGGGGTGGAAAAGGGCCTGAAGCTCACCGCCGCGCCCATCACCGGCACCAACCACGGGGCAGACCACATTCCCCGCGCACCGCGCTCGCTGATCGAGACCACACGCATCTTCCAGCGCAGCGATATCGCCCGTGACTGGCTGGGCGACACCTTCGTCGACCACTTCGCCGCCACGCGCGAGTGGGAGCACCGGCAATGGCAGGATGCGGTGACCGACTGGGAACTCAAACGCTATTTCGAGATCATCTGAGCATCATGAACATCTCCCGCTTCGCATTCCCCACCCCCATCCACTTCGGCGCCGGTGCGCGCAAGCTGGTGGCCGCCCACCTGCTGGAGCAGGGCATCCAGCGCCCGCTGATCGTGACCGACCGCGCGCTGGCGCAGTTGCCGGTGATGGCCGAGTTCCGCAGCCACCTCCAGGGGCTGGACGTCGCGGTGTACGACGGTGTCTTCGGCAACCCCACCTGCGCCCAGGTGATGGGGGGTGCTGCGGCCTTCAAGGCGCACGGCGCGGACGCCGTCATCGGCTTTGGTGGCGGTGCGGCGCTGGACGTGGCCAAGGTGGTGGGCGTGGCCGCCACGCACGAAGGCGACATCCTGGAGTACGTGTGGGACCACCCCCAGGTGCGGCCCATCGTCAACGCCCTGCCCTGCTTCGTGGCCCTGCCCACCACCTCGGGCACCGGCTCGGAAGTGGGCCGCTCGGCCGTGGTGTCGGAGAACGACACCCACCACAAGCGCACCGTCTTCAGCCCCAAGATCCTGGCCCAGGCCGTGTTCGCCGATCCGGAACTCACTTTCGCCCTGCCCGCCCACGTGACGGCGGCCACCGGCATGGACGCGCTCACGCACAACATCGAGAGCTACCTGTCGCCGGCCTACCACCCGCTGTGCGACGGCATTGCGCTGGAGGGCCTGCGCGTGGGCGCACGGGCCCTGGCCACGGCGGTGAAGGAGCCGGGCAACCTGCAGGCCCGCGCTGACATGATGATGAGCTCGATGATGGGCGCCATCGCCTTCCAGAAAGACCTGGGCTCCGTCCACGCCTGCGCGCACGCCCTGGGCGCGGCGGTGGACATGCACCACGGCCTGGCCAACGCGCTGATGATCGACACCGTGCTGGACTGGAACCGCGAGGTGGTGCCCGCCAAGTTCGACGAGCTGGCCCATGTGGTGGGCGTGAACAGCAGCGGGGGCGGCGGCGCCGGCTTCATCGCCTGGCTGCGGCGGCTCAAGGCCGACATCGGCATCACGGGCGGCCTGGCCCAGCGCGGGGTCACGCTGGCGCACCTGCCCCGGCTCGTGCCCCTGGCCGCCTCGGACTTCACGGGCGGCACCAACCCCCGGCCCGCCACTGAAGGCGACTACGAGCGGCTGTTCCGCGCTGCGATGTGAGGAGACCTCGATGAACCCCAAACCCCTGTTGATCGGCGTTTCCGCCCGCATCCACTACCCCACCGAGCACGAAGCATTGCCGCGCGTCTTCACCAAGACGCTGCACTTCCTGGAACAGTCGGTGGCGCACTGGGTGCTGTCGGGCCACGCCATGGCGGTGATGGTGCCGGCCGTCACACGCGACAGCATCGTCGAGCGCACCGACCTCAACCTGGACGACTACGCCCAGGCGCTGGACGGTCTGGTGCTGCAAGGCGGCAACGACATCGCGCCCACGGCCTACGGCGAACAGCCGCTGGACCCCGCCTGGGGGGGCGACCCGGTGCGCGACGCGTATGAGATGGAGCTGATCCGCGCCTTCGAGAACGCCGACAAGCCAGTATTCGGCATCTGCCGCGGCTTCCAGCTCATCAACGTGCTGCACGGCGGCTCGCTGTGGCAGGACATCATCTCCCAGCGTCCCGGCGCGTTCGACCACCGGGCCCTGCAGCGCTACGAGAAGCACTACCACCCCATCGAGATCGTCCCCGGCACGCGCCTCGCGCAGCTCTACCCTGGTGTGACGAACGCCAGCGCCAACAGCATCCACCACCAGGGCGTGAAGGACCTGGCCCCCGGCTTCGTGGTCGAGGCCCGCTGCCCGTTGGACGGCACCGTGGAAGCCATCCGCCGCACGGAAGGCTCCTATGTCGCCGCGGTGCAGTGGCACCCCGAGTTCCACCAGGCCGGCCACCCCGAGCACTTCGACGATTCGGCCATGCTGCAGGACTTTCTGGACGCCTGCCGCGCGGTGCGCGACGGCAAGGCTTGATCCCCCTCTTTTCCACGACTTCCGAATGCTGACCTTGAAGCCCACCCTGAAGATCCACAACCCCGCCACCGGCTCGGTGATCGACGAGATCGCCGCCGACGATGCCACCTCGGTCGCGGCCAAGACCCACGCCGCGCGCGCGGCCCAGCCCGCCTGGGCTGCCCTGCCCATGGCCGAGCGTCTGGCCTGCATCACGCGCTTTCGCGCGGCGGTGGTGGCCCAGTTGGACGACCTGGCGACGACCATGACGCGCGAAACCGGCAAGCCCATCAGCCTGTCGCGCAACGAGCTCAACGGCCTGCTGCCGCGGCTGGATTTCTTCATGGAGCAGGCCGAGGGCGCCGTGCGCGACGAGCATGTCTTCGACGGCGGCGGCATGCACGAGCAGATCTCGCATGCGCCGCTGGGGGTGGTGGCCAACATCTCGGCCTGGAACTACCCCTGGTTCGTGGGCTGCAACGTCATCGTGCCGGCGCTGCTGACCGGCAATGCCGTGCTCTACAAGCCCAGCGAGCATGCGGCGCTGACGGGGCTGGCCATCACCCGGCTGCTGCACGAATCCGGCGTGCCGGCCGATGTGATGCAGTGCGTGGTGGGCGGTGGCGCGGTGGGCGCGGCCTTGCTGGAGCAGCGCATCGACGGCCTGTTCTTCACCGGCAGCCACGCCACCGGTCAGCGCATCGCAGCCGCCCTGGCCACGCGGCTGGTGAAGGTGCAGCTCGAACTCGGCGGCAAGGACCCGATGTACGTGCGCGCCGATGTGGACGTCAAGGCGGCGGCGGAGAGCCTGGCCGACGGGGCCATGTACAACACGGGCCAGGGCTGCTGCTCGGTGGAGCGCATCTATGTGCACGAGGCCGTGCACGACGCCTTCGTGGCGCACTTGGTGGCCACGGTTCAGGCCATGAAGGCCGGGGACCCGATGGACCCCGGCACCTACATCGGCGCGCTCACCCGCGAGCCGCAGATCGCGGTGCTGCAGGCGCAGGTGGATGACGCCGTGGCCCAGGGCGCGCAGGTGCTGTGCGGCGGCCATCGCAGCGCCGGCCCCGGCTGGGGTTTCGAGCCCACGGTGGTGGCGGGCTGCCACCACGGCATGGAGTTGATGCGCGAGGAAAGCTTCGGCCCCATCGTCGGCATCCAGAAGGTGGGCTCGGACGAGGAGGCCGTGGCGCTGATGAACGACACGCGCTACGGTCTGACCGCGGGCGTGTACACGAAGGACGAAGCCGCCGCCCACGCGCTGCTCGCGCAGGTGAACGCCGGCACCGTGTACTGGAACTGCTGCGACCGCGTGAGCCCACGCCTGCCCTGGAGCGGCGTGGGTGACTCCGGCATCGGCCTGACCCTGTCCACCTACGGCATCCAGACCTTCACGCGGCCCAAGGCCTGGCATTTGCGGCAGCCGGGGTGAGGGTGTGACGAGCACGCTGGCCCTCTTCGACCTCGACCACACCCTGCTGTCGGGCGACAGCGATGTGCTGTGGTGCGAGTGGCTGATGACGCAAGGCCTGCTCGAGCGCGCCTCCTTCGAGCCGCGCAACGCCGCCATGGAGGCCGGCTACAAGGCCGGCACCGTGAGCGTGGCGGAGTTCTGCGGTTTCTACGTCGGCACCCTGGCCGGGCGCACGCTCGAGCAGTGGCATCCCATGCGCCAGCGCTTTCTCGTGGAGGAGATCGCGCCGCGTATCCCTCCCGCAGCGCGCGATCAAGTCCGCCACCACCAGGACGCCGGTCACACCGTGGTGCTGACCACCGCCACAAACCGCGTCATCACCGAGCTGACGGCGCAGCACCTGGACATCGAACACCTGATCGCCACTGAGTGCGAGGTGGGCGCTGACGGCTGCTTCACCGGTCGAGTGGCGGGCACACCCAACATGCGCGAGGGCAAGGTGGCCCGCCTGCAGACCTGGCTCGCCGAGCGAGGCACCTGTCTGGACGCGCTGGACAGCATCGCCTACAGCGACTCGATGAACGACGCCCCGCTGCTGTCGGCCGCCCGCCGTGCCGTGGCCGTGGACCCGGATCCGCGCCTGGCCGCGCTGGCCAGCG
>JBILSM010000081.1:0-12904 GCA_044372085.1 Rubrivivax sp. | reverse complement strand
GCCGCTGGTCGTTGGTGTTGGCGATGGTGACGATCGCGTCGCCATACTGCATCTGGGTGCTCAAGCAGGCCAGCGACAAGCTGCCGTTGGAGCTGGACGAGGCCGCGCGCATCGACGGCGCGTCGCCCTTGCAGCTCTTCCGCCTGGTCTACCTGCCCTTGATGGTGCCGTCCCTGGTCGCGGTGGGCACCTACTCGCTGCTGCTGGCCTGGAACGAGTATCTCTACGCATTCCTGCTGCTGTCGCGTGAGACCGACGTGACGCTGGCGGTGGCTTTGGGCAACTTCCTCTCGGCCGATGATTCCCCGTGGGAGCTGCTGATGGCCACGGGCCTGATCTACGCGCTGCCGCCGGCAGCGATCTATTACGCCTTCAAGCGCTACATGGTGTCGGGCCTGACGGCCGGTGCCGTGAAGAGCTGACCGGAGTTTTCTTCACATGGCTTCCGTCTCGTTTCGCGACATTTACAAGGCCTACGGCAAGGTCAAGGTCATCCACGGCATCGGTTTCGACATCACTGATGGTGAGTTCGTCGTGCTCGTCGGCCCCTCGGGCTGCGGCAAGAGCACGCTGCTGCGCATGCTGGCCGGGCTGGAGGAGATCACCGGCGGCGAGATCTCCATCGACGGCAAGGTCGTCAACGACCTGGACTCCAAGGACCGCGACATCGCGATGGTCTTCCAGAGCTACGCCCTGTACCCGCACATGACGGTGCGCGAGAACATGGGTTTCTCGCTCAAGCTGCGCAAGGCCGATGCCAAGACCATCAACCAGCGCGTGGCCGATGCAGCGCGCATCCTGAACCTGGACCAGCTGCTGGACCGCTACCCGCGCGAACTCTCCGGTGGCCAGCGCCAGCGCGTGGCCATGGGCCGGGCCATCGTGCGCGACCCCAAGGTCTTCCTCTTCGACGAGCCGCTGTCCAACCTGGACGCCAAGCTGCGTGTGGCCATGCGCGCCGAGATCAAGGCGCTGCACCAGCGCCTGAAGACCACCACCGTCTACGTCACGCACGACCAGATCGAGGCCATGACCATGGCCGACCGCATCGTGGTCATGCACGACGGCATCATCGAGCAGATCGGCACGCCGCTGGAGCTGTTCGACCGCCCTGGCAACCTGTTCGTGGCGCAGTTCATCGGCTCGCCGGCCATGAACGTGTTCTCCGGTGTGGTCCGCTCGGGCCAGGTGGAAGGTCTGGGCGCGCAGTGGCCGCTGGCGCCCGGCATGGCTTCCGAAGGGCAGAGCGTGAGCTACGGCGTGCGCCCCACCGATCTGCGTCTGGCCACCAGCGGCATCCCTGGCCGGGTGGTCATCGTGGAGCCCACCGGCGCCGAGACAGAGTTGCTGGTTGAGGTGGGTGGCCAGCAGATGGTGGTGGTCATCCACGGCCGAACCCAGGCTCAGCCCGGCGACCCCGTGCACCTCGAGTTCGACGTGGCCAAGTCCCACGTCTTTGACGCGGCTTCGGGTCTGCGGCTCGGGTGAGGTCTGGTGGGGGCATGGCGCATGTCGTGGTGATGGGCGTCAGCGGGTGTGGAAAGAGCACCGTGGGCCGCCTGCTCGCCCAGCACCTGGGCGTGGCCTTCATCGAAGGCGATGAGTTGCATCCACCGCGCAACGTGGCGCTGATGGCCTCGGGAACCCCCTTGACCGACGAAGACCGGGTGGATTGGCTGGCAGCGGTGGGCAGCACGCTGGCGCAAGAGCACGGCGGGGCGGTGGCGTCCTGCTCGGCCCTGCGCCGCCGCTACCGTGACCAGCTGCGCCAGAGCGTCCCGGACCTGGTGTTCATCCACCTTCACGGACCCCGGGAACTGCTCGCCCGGCGACTTGCGCAACGCAAGGGTCACTACATGCCGGCGTCACTGCTGGACAGCCAGTTGCGGACGCTGGAGCCGCCGTCGGCGGACGAATCGGCCCTGACGCTGGACATTGACGAGACGCCGCAGACGCTTGCGCAGCGCGCGGCCCAGATCCTGGCTCAGCCCGCCACCTCATGATCAACACCGATACCTTTCGACTTGACGGACGCCTGGCCCTCATCACCGGTTCATCGGCCGGAATCGGCCTGGCGCTGGCCCGCGGGCTGGCCCAGGCGGGGGCTGCCGTGGTGCTCAACGGCCGCGACGCCCGCAAGCTGGCCACCACCGCGCAACAGTTGCGCAGCGAAGGTCTGACCGTTCATGAGCGCCCCTTCGACGTCTGCGATGCCGCCGCGGTGAAGGCGGTCGTGGAAGAGATCGAGACTTCCCTCGGCCCCATCGACATCCTGGTCAACAACGCTGGCATCCAGCGCCGCGCACCCTTCCACGATTTCGTCGCCGCGGACTGGGACGAGCTGATGCGCACCAACCTCGACAGCGTGTTCATCGTCGGCCAGGCCGTGGCCCAGCGCATGGTGCCGCGCAAGCGCGGGCGCATCATCAACATCTGTTCGGTGCAGAGCGAGCTTGGCCGCCCCGGCATTGCGCCCTACACCGCCAGCAAGGGCGCGGTGAAGATGCTGACCAAGGGCATGGCCATCGACTTGGGGCCGCACGGCATCAACGTCAACGGCATCGGCCCAGGCTACTTCAAGACCGAACTCAATGCCAAGCTGGTGGCCGACGAGACCTTCAGCAGCTGGCTCATCAACCGCACGCCCAGCCGCCGTTGGGGTGATGTGGAAGACCTGGCCCCGGCGGCCGTCTTCCTGGCCAGTGACGCCTCGCGCTTCGTCAACGGGCACATCTTGTACGTGGACGGTGGCGTGACCGCTACTCTTTGAATCTTGGGATCGAGAGCCACCATGACCACCCACTTCAGCAAGGTCGTTCTCTTCACCGACACCGATGGCCGCGCGCGCTTTCGTGAGGAGCCCGTGCCGCTGAACGAGGGCAAGCCGCAGGCCTTGCTGTCGGCGCTGATGCCCAGCGGCGGCTACCAGTTGCGCCACAGCCCGGTGGGCTTTCGCAGCGAGTTCCACTGCACCATCACGCCGCAATGGGTCGTGATCCTAGGCGGCCACATGGAGATCGGCCTGCAGGACGGCAGCTCGCGCGTGTTCCGCCCAGGCGACCATTTCTACTCCGCCGACACCCTGCCCGAGGGCGCCACCTTCGACCCCCAGGTGCACGGGCACTGGAGCCGGCAGGTGGGCGCCGAGCCCCTGACGACGCTGTTCGTCCGCGGCTGAGGCGGCCCTGCGCAGGCATCACAGCGCCGAAGGTGACACGCCTCATGACCACGCCGCCGAGGGTCTGATGCCCGTCAAGAACGTCCTCGGTCATACCCTGGAGGTGTTGGGGGAGTCCATCGTCGCCGGCAAGTACGAACCGGGCAGTTCCATCCCACCCGAACCCACCTTGTGTGATGAGCTCGGTGTGAGCCGCACGGTGGTGCGCGAGGCGGTGAAGTCCCTGGCCGCCAAGGGCATGCTGGTCACCGGTCCGAAGGTGGGCACGCGCGTGCTGCCCAGCGTCCAGTGGAACTGGTTCGATCCCGATGTCGTGGCGTGGCAGAGCAAGACCGGGCTCACGCGCGACTTCCTGCGTGACCTGCAGGAACTGCGTCGCGTGGTGGAGCCCGCGGCCGTGCGGCTGGCAGCCACGCGCGCCACGCCCGCTGACATTGCCGACATCGAGGCCGCGTACGCCGGCATGCGGCAGGCCATCGAACACGGCGGGGACTATGTCAGCCATGACCTGCGTTTTCATCAGGGGCTGCTGCGGGCTTGCCACAACCGCATGGTCATTCAAATGAGCAAGGCGCTGGGGGCGCTGCTGCGCACCAGTTTCGAGATCTCTACTTCCAAGCCCGACGGCCCGGCGCTGTCGCTGCCCTTGCACCGGGCGGTGCTGGATGCCGTGCGCGAGCGCGCCCCGGCGCGTGCCGAGCGGGCCATCCTGGTGCTGATCGACGGCGCAGCGCAGGACATCGATCTCGTCCTCGGCTCGCGGCGCAAGCTGCCTTCGCTGGCCGCGCCGGCGGCCCGCCTGAAGGGGAGGGCGGCGGCGTCGGCGGCCACGGCCGTGGCCCGGACGGTGTGATGGACCCTTTGGTGAAGCCTTTGATCGCCTCTTTGCGGCCCGTAGCGCGGGCCCGCTTCAACATTCAAGACTCTTCAGGAGTGAACCGATGCGTGTATTGATCACGGGAGGCGCCGGCTTCGTCGGCGCCCGTCTGGCCCGGGCCCTGCTGGCCCAGGGCCGCTTTGATGGTCGTGCGATCGAAGAGATCGTGCTGACCGACCAGTTCGAGCCGCCGGCCGACCTGCGGGCGAACCCGCGCGTCAAGTTTCGCGTTCGGCCTTTGCTGCAGGAATGCGCCGGCTTGCGCGACGAGCCCTTCGACGCCGTCTTCCATCTGGCCTCGGCTGTCTCTGGCGAGTGCGAGGCCGACTTCGAGCTCGGCCTGCGCTCCAACCTGGACAGCACGCGCGCGCTGCTGGACGCCCTGCGCGCCCGCACCGAAGCCGGCGCGACGCCGACCAAGCTGGTGTTCTCGAGTTCCATCGCGGTCTTCGGACCGGACCCTGCCTACCCCTTCCCCGAGATCGTGGGCGACGACACGCTGCCGATGCCTCAGACGAGCTACGGCATCCAGAAGCTGATTTGCGAACACCTGATTGCCGACTACACGCGCAAGGGCTACATCGACGGCCGCGCGGCGCGCCTGGTCACGGTCACGGTACGCCCGGGGCGCCCCAACGGCGCGGCCAGCTCCTTCTTCAGCGGCATCATCCGCGAGCCCTTGGCCGGTGAAGAGGCCATCCTGCCCGTCAGCCCGGACGTGCGCCACCCCGTGGCCACCGTGCACACCATGGTGCGCAGCCTCATCGCCGTGGGCGAGGCCAGCCGCGAGGCTTTCGTCGGCCGCTCGGCCATCACCCTGCCGGGCCTGAACGTGAGCGTGCAGCAGATGCTGGACGCGCTGGAGGCCGTGGCCGGGCCGCGGGTGCGAGCACGCGTCAAGCCGCAACGCGACGAGCGCATCGCCGGCATCGTGGCCAACTGGCCGCGTGGCGTGTCCACCCCCCGCGCCCACGCGCTGGGCCTGCACGCCGAGGCCTCTTTCGAAGACATCATCCGGCTCTACATCGAGGATTGCCGGCGCGACAACCCCCAGGCACTGAAAGGCATGGACTGAATGAACCAGATCGACCTGAAAGGCCGCGTGGCCGTCATCACCGGTGGCGCGCAAGGCATCGGCTACGCCATCAGCCAGCGCATGCTGAACTCCGGCGCCCGCGTGGTGATGTGGGACATCGATGGCGCCAAGATCAAGGAAGCCTGCGCCAGCCTGGGCGCGCTGGGCCCCGTGAGCGGGCATGTCGTCGAGTTGACCGATGACGCCGCCGTGGCAGCGGCCACTGCCGCCACCATGGCCGAGCACGGCGCCATCGACATCCTGGTGAACAACGCTGGCATCACCGGCGGCAACGGCACCACCTGGGATCTGGACGTGGCCATCTGGCGCCGCACCATCGAGGTCAACCTCATCGCCCCCTACCTGGTGTGCCGCCATGTGGTGCCGGCCATGCTGACCAAGGGCTACGGTCGCATCGTCAACATCGCCTCGGTGGCGGGCAAGGAGGGCAACCCCAACGCCTCGCACTACAGCGCCAGCAAGGCCGGCCTGATCGCGCTGACCAAGTCGCTGGGCAAGGAACTCGCCACCAAGGGCATCCTGGTCAACGCCGTCACCCCGGCGGCGGCGCGCACGGCCATGTTCGACCAGATGGCGCAGACCCACATCGACTACATGCTCAGCAAGATCCCCATGGGCCGCTTCCTGGGCCTGGACGAGGCTGCCGCCATGGTGGCCTGGCTGTCCAGCGAGGAGTGCTCTTTCTCCACTGGCGCGGTGTTCGATCTCACGGGCGGACGGTCCACGTACTGAAGAAGCCTGAAGGTGCGGGCGGGCCGTCCTCGGGGACGGCTCAGCCGCGCACTTCGTACACGCCCAGCTTGCGGTGCAGCGGAGACTCGTCGGCCATGAAGAGGAAGGCCGGCTCGGTAGCGGAGGCGTTGGCGAGCGTCACGCCGGTGTAGCCCGGCACGCAGGCGGTGTCGGCCGTGCCCAGCGTGAAGCGGGCGCCGTCCTGGGTGTCCAGCCCCACGCCGCCCTCGATGGTGTGGAACACCACCGCGGGTGAGCGGGCGGGCAGGCGCAGCACCTGCCCGGGGCGCAGCATGAGGGCGTAGAAGCCCAGAATGTTCTCTGCCGGGGCGCCGGTCTCCGGGTTGACGTATTCGATCTGCACGGCCTCGACGTCGGGCCGGTCTGCGCCCAAGCTGACCAGGGCGGCGCGGGCGTCGGCCCAGGGGTAGCGCAGCATGGGGTAGGCGCGGCTGCTGCGGCTGAACACGGGGCTGGGCACCACGCCGCCGCGCGCGTAGGCGCGGTCGCCCCGGCCGGGTTGCACGGCTTGCCGGTCGCCGCCCACCACGTACGAGGTCTCGGTGTAGTACACCAGCGGCAGGTCCAGCACGTCCAGCCAGATCACGGGCTCGGTGCCGTCGTGGCCGTGTTCGTGCCACAGGCCCGTGGGGGTGAGGATGAGGTCGCCCCGGCTCATGGGGCACTTCTCGCCGTCTACCGTGGTCCAGGCGCCTTCGCCTTCCACCACCATGCGTACCGCGTTGGGCGTATGGCGGTGCGAGGGCGCCCATTCGCCAGGCATCAGCAACTGCATGCCGAGGTACATGGCGGCGCTGGCTTGCATCTTCTCCAGCCCGTGGCCGGGGTTGGCCAGCACCAGCACGCGGCGCTCGGCCTTTTCGATGGGGGTGAGCTCGCCGGCGCGCATCAGCAGCGGGCGTACCGCCTGGTAGGCCCAGGCGGTGGCCTGGGTGCGGCGCGACGGCACGCCCGGCGGCAGCACCGCGCGCAGGCTGGGCCACAGCGGCACCAGGTTCTGCGAGGTCAGCTCGTCGCGGTAGTCCTGCGGCAGGTCTTCAAGGCGGCCCAGTGCTTCCATCTCATCGTCTCCTGTTCACGCTCAAGCCTGCTGGAGGCAGTTGTCCACGTTCCAGCCGTACAGCCACTCCATGGCATCGTAGAAACGCTCCTGGCTGCGGCCCTTCCACAGCGAGTTGCGCACCAGGCGCTCCACGCCCGCGGCATGGTACAGGCGCCCCATCTCACGGCCCGACAGCACGATGCGGGCGGTGCGCGTGACGCGGTTGCGCTGGTACAGCTGCAAGGCGGCGTTCCAGTCATGGCCGCTCACGCTCAGCGCCTCGCCCAGGGTGACGGCGTCTTCCATCGCCATGCAGGCGCCCTGGGCCATGTACTGCGTGGTGGGGTGGGCGGCGTCGCCCAGCAACGTGGCGCGGCCGAACACCCAGTTGTCAATCGGTTCCCGGTCGGCCGTGGCCCAGCGCTTCCAGCTCTTGGGCAGATCGATGAGCTGGCGCGCCTTGGGGCAGATGCCCTGGAAGTAGCTCTCCACCTCTTCCTTGCTGCCGTCGGTGACGCCCCATTGCTCTTGCTGGCGGCTGTGGAAGGTGACCACCACGTTGTACTGCTCGCCCCCGCGCAGCGGGTAGTGCACCAGGTGGCACTTCGGCCCGGCCCACAGGCTGGCCGCGTTCCAGCGCAGGTTCTCCGGGAAGTCTGCTCGGTCCACCACCGCGCGGTAGACCACATGGCCGGTCACGCGCGGCGGGTCGTTCACGTACTGCGCGCGCAGCACCGACTTGCCGCCTTCTGCACCGATCAGCGCCTGCCCCGTCCAGCGGTGGCCGTTCTGGTCGATGGCGGTGACGGTGCCTGCGCCTTCGGCCTGTTCAATGCGCTCCACGCGGGTGTTGGTGTGGAAGGTGACCCGGCCGGTTTCCTGGGCGCCTTCCAGCAGCGACAAGTGCACGTCCGCACGGTGGATCACGGCGTAGGGGTTGCCGAAGCGCTGGCGGAAGGCTTCTCCCGTCTCGAGGCGGCCCACCAGCGTCTCGTCGACGGCGTCGTGCATCACCATGCACTCGGTGTACACGGCCCTTCCGCGCGCCTTGTCGCCCACACCCAGCGCGTCGAAGGCGTGAAACGCGTTGGGGCCCAGTTGGATGCCCGCGCCGATCTCGCCGATCTCCGGTGCCTGCTCGAGCACCGTGACCTGGAATCCTTGCCTCACCAGGGCCAGTGCCGCCGCCAGGCCCCCGATGCCGCCCCCGGCGACGATGACGGGCAACTCTTCATTGCGTGTGTCCATGGCAGACCTCCAGGCCTCAAAGTAATCAGTATGCTGACGATAAGTATAGGTTTAAGGTCGGCGGTGGGTCTAGGTGTTTACGCGGGCGGTGCTGCGGCGCAAGCAGCCGGCAGCGTGCAGGCGCGGGTCCAGGCTCGGCTGAACGCGCGGCCTGTCTGGTGGCTCAAGCCGAGAACGAAGAGCGCTGCGCCAGCCGTTCGCGCCAACGCAGCAGATGCGGGTGCTGCTCCCCAGGCTTGACCTTCACCACCCGTGCGAAGTCCACCGCCACGGCGGCGGTCACGTCGGCCACGCTGAAGGCGGCGCCGGCCACGTAGTCGTGGCTGGCCAACTGCTCGTTGAGCGTCACCATGAACTGCGCGATGCGGTCGACGCCGCGTTGGGCCAGTTCTGGAATCTGCGGATAGTTCACCGGCCCCGGCAAGGCCCGGTTGGCCATGGCGGGCGACCCGTTGCGCAAAGCCTCCGCCACGGCGAACAGGCCGTCGAACTCCGCACGCCATTGCCAACTGGCGATGGCGGCCTTCTCCTGCGGCGTGGTGCCCATCAGCGCGGGCTGCGGGTAGGCGGCCTCCAGCCAGGCGGCGATGGCCGCGTTGTCCATCAGCACCGCGCCATCGGGCAGCCGCAGCGCCGGCACGGTGCAGTGCGGGTTGACCGCGCGGTAGGCATCGCTGAACTGCTCGCCGCTGCGCAGGTCCACCTGCACGGTGTGGTGGGCCACGCCCTTTTCAGCCAGCAGGATGCGCGCGCGGCGCGGGCTGGGCGCGGTGGCGCAGTCGTACAGGGTCAGCAGGTTGCTCATGGTGCGAGCTTGTCCTGGGTGCGGAGGTCGAAGTCGCTCGCGTCGTGCCGCTCGTGCAGCTGCGACGCCGGATCCCCCATCACACGGTTGACCATGCGCCCTCGCTTGACGGCGGGGCGCTGGCCGACCTCGTCGGCCCAGCGGATCACGTGCGTGTACTCGTGCACCGAGAGGAACTCGCCCGCGTCGTACAGCAGCCCTTTGGCCATGGCGCCGTACCAGGGCCAAACGGCGATGTCGGCCACCGTGTACTCGTCGCCGGCCAGGTATCGCTGGTCCGCCAGGCGGCGGTTGAGCACGTCCATCTGCCGCTTGACCTCCATCGCGAAGCGGTCGATCGGGTACTCGAACTTGGCCGGCGCATAGGCGTAGAAGTGGCCGAAGCCGCCGCCCAGATAGGGCGCGCTGCCCATCTGCCAGAACAGCCAGGACAGGCACTCGGCCCGCGCAGCGCCCGTGGGCAGAAACTCACCAAACTTCTCTGCCAGGTACAGCAGGATGGCGCCGCTCTCGAACACGCGCACCGGCTCGGGCCCGCTGCGGTCCATCAGCGCCGGAATCTTCGAGTTTGGGTTCACCTCCACAAAGCCTGAGCTGAACTGCGCACCTTCGCGGATGTTGATCAGCCACGCGTCGTACTCTGCGCCCGCGTGGCCGCGTGCCAGCAACTCTTCCAGCATCACCGTCACCTTCACGCCATTGGGCGTAGCCAGCGAGTACAGCTGCAGCGGGTGCCGGCCCACAGGCAGCGCTTTGTCGTGGGTGGGCCCGGCGACGGGCCGGTTGATGCTGGCGAACGTGCCGCCGCTGGGCTTGTGCCAGGTCCAGACGCGCGGAGGGGTGTAGGTGGAGGGGTCGGTCATCGGGGTGATCAATCGAGGTGGCGCGGCGAAATCCGTGGGGGGCGGTGTTGGTGGGCTCCGTGGGCAGGCACAGCTACAGCGCGGCCGTGCTCATGGCGAGGAAGTCTGAATTCTGGTGCCTTGCGCAGGCGCCAGTGCAGCAATCTGCTGTCACCGTTGGAGAACGCCCCAAAAAAGAAAAGGCCCAGAGAGGTCTCTGGGCCCTCGGTACTGGTGGAGCCGGCGGGAATCGAACCCGCGTCCGCAAGCCTTTGCCGGCCAGTTCTACATGCGTAGCCGTCTGATTTGGGTCTCGCCCCTTGCGCCGCGCAGCGGCACGCTGCGCAAGGTGCCAGTCACTTGTTCTTATCGACCACCGAGTGACCCGATGGCCGACCAGCCAATGTGAATGACCTCTCAGCTATTGCCTTGCGGCTCAAGCCCGGCCCATTGGCCTGCCGTTGAGAGGCTCACCGGTTTTAAGCGGCGAGAGCAAACTTTTCGTCGTTCGCAGTTACTTTGTTTCCAGTGGATTTACGAGCGAACTGGTGCTCGGCATGCCCTGATCCGACGCCGTACCCACGTCGAAGCCAGGTCGGCCCCAAGTCAACCATCTTAGGGCAAGTTCAGCCAGTGCAAGAGGCCTTGAGGCTGTTCGAGCAGAGAATCCGCACCCCATTCGTGAACGGGCTCGCCCTGACCGAGGTAACCCCAGCCTGCGGCCAGTGTGGCCATGCCCGCGGCCCGGCCGGCCTGGATGTCGCGCAGGTCGTCGCCGACGTAGGCGCAGGTAGTGGGGTCGGCCTGAAGCCGGCGACAGGCCTCCAGCAGGGGCTCTGGGTGGGGCTTGGCAAAGGGGGTGGAGTCACCCCCGATCAGCACCCCGGCGCGGGGGTGCAGCCCTACGCCTTCGCTCACCGCCAGGGCCAGGTGGTAGGCCTTGTTGGTGACGATGCCCCAGCCCAGGCCATGCTGCTCCAGGCGGTCAAGCAAGGGCCATACGCCTTCAAAGACCGTCGTACTGCGCAGCAGGCGCTGGGCATAAAGGGCCAGAAAACGCGCCTTCAGGTCCTCGTAACCTGCATCGCCTGGCTTCACGCCGAAGGCCAGCCCAACCATGCCGCGTGCGCCTGCGCCCACCATCGGACGCAGCGACTCGTAAGGCAGGGCAGGGTGCCCGTGCTCCTGGCGCAGTTCGTTGGCAGCGCCTGCCAGGTCGGGCGCGCTGTCCACCAGGGTGCCGTCCAGATCAAACAGCACCGTCTGCACCGAGCGCTTCATGCGGGGCGCCTGCAGGCGAACAGGTAGTTGACGCTGGTGTCTCCAGACAGGCGATAGCGACGGGTCAGCGGGTTGTATTCCATGCCCTTGCTGCCCTCCAGCGTCAAGCCGCTCTCGCGGGCCCAGCGGGCCAGTTCGCTGGGGCGGATGAAGCGTGCGTACTCATGCGTGCCTTTGGGCAGCAGGCCCAGCACGTATTCGGCGCCGATGATGGCAAACAGAAAGGACTTCGGGTTGCGATTGAGAGTGGAGAAGAACACCCATCCCCCTGGCCGCACCAGCGTGGCACAGGCCCGGACCACGGAGGAGGGGTCGGGCACGTGTTCCAGCATCTCCATGCACGTCACGACGTCGAAGTGGCCGGGCGCCTCTGCGGCCAGAGCCTCGGCTGCGATCTCGCGGTACTCGATGTTTTCCACGCCCGATTCGAGGGCGTGAAGGCGCGCCACGCCCAGGGGCCGCGTGGCCAGATCAATGCCCGTGACATGGCTCGCCCGCCGCGCCATGGCCTCGGCCAGGATGCCACCCCCGCAACCCACGTCCAGTGCCCGCTGGCCCTTGAGTCGCGCCAGTTCATCGATCCACTCCAGCCGCAGCGGGTTGATCTGGTGAAGGGGCCGGAATTCACTGTCCGGGTCCCACCAGCGGTGGGCCAGTTCGCTGAACTTGGCGAGTTCTTGGGGATCGACGTTGGTCATGGAGAACGATTGTGCTCGCGGAAACGAAAAACCCCGCCGAAGCGGGGTTTGCACCTGTAAAGGGCCAGGGGCCCCTTGCAGTCTTCGAAGCTTACCTTCTTGTACGCGTACCCACGACTTCCACTTCCACGCGACGATTCTTCGCGCGGCCTTCGGCCGTCTTGTTGTCAGCCACAGGCGACTTCTCACCCTTGCCTTCGGTGTAGACGCGGTTCTTCTCGACGCCGGCCTTCACCAGGAAAGCCTTGACGGCCTCTGCACGGGCGATCGACAGCTTCTGGTTGGCAGCATCGCCACCCACGGCATCGGTGTGACCGACAGCGATGATGACTTCGAGGTTGACTGCCTTGGTCTTGGAGACCAGGTCGGTCAGCTTGGCTTGGGCCTCGGGCTTCAGAACCGACTTGCCGAAGTCAAAGAAGGCGTCAGCAGCAAACGTCACCTTCTCAGCCACGGGAGCGGGCGGTGCTGCTGGCGGCGCAGGCGGACGAGGTGCTGGCGCAGGGGCAGGAGCCGGGGGAGGCGGGGGCGGCGGGGGGGCCACGCGAGGAGCGGGGGCCGGCGGAGGCGGCGGGGGGGCCACGCGAGGAGCGGGGGCCGGTGCCGGCGCGGGCGGCTTCAGCGCGCCGTCGCAGGCCGCGTCAGCGGTGGCAGGCGTCCAGCCTGCATTGCGCCAGCACAACTCATTGGTGCCGTTCTTCCAGACGGTGCCATCGGCAGCGCGCCAGTTGTCGTTGCTCTTGGCTTGGGCAAACGCGGCCATGGGCATGGCAAGCGCAGCCGATGCGAAAAGCATCGCCACCTTGTTCAGTTTCGTCATGTTTCTCCTCTCGAGGAATGCCGCAGTTGCCTGCGAAACGTTCAAATCGGAAGCCCATTGTGCTAGGCGACGCCCAGCATCACGGCGGGTATTTACCCCGACGTAATTATTGTGCCATAGGGGTTACATCAGTTTTCTATTCCCCTGACCGGAGGCTGAGGCCAGGCATCGTTGTTGCGCACTCGCTACACACCCCGCGGCTTAGAATGAGCGTTGCTTTCCTGCAACCATGCTGGCTGACAGGAAAGAAGGCGCAAAGCCGAT
>JBILSM010000207.1:0-4091 GCA_044372085.1 Rubrivivax sp. | reverse complement strand
GGGCTGTCACAAAGTCTCACGCCGGCTCGTCAAAGGAATCAATCGGGCCCGCCGGGTCCGTTTCACCCGAGGCGATCCTGTGCAGAAACTTCCATTCACCTTCGATGCCCCGCGCCATGGCGCAGGGGCTGCCGCCACAGCCCTGGTGGCGGCCCTCGCGCTGGGCCCTGTCGCGCACGCGCAACCCACGGGCGGCGATGGCTTCGCGAGTGGTTCGGCCGTGGCCGCCATCGTGAAGGTTCCCAAACCCTGGTACGCCCCGCGCTTTGTCGTCACCCGCAAGATGCGCGATACCGTGGCGCAGTACCGGGCGCTGCCGGGCCTGGCCTACAAGGCCTATTCCTTCGCCCAAGCCGATGACCACTACGGCGGCCTCTACCTCTGGAAGGATCTGACCAGCGCCCGCGCCTGGTTCTCGCCCGAGTGGTTCGCCCGCGTCAAGAAGGAACGGGGCGCCGCGGCGGAGGTGCGCTTCTTTGAAGTTGTCGCGGCCTTGGATACCACCCCTGGCGGAACGCCCGCCGACCTCGACAGCCCTTCGGTGGCCACACTGTTGACCTCCCCGATCCCAGCGGGCAGCTCCAGGAGCCAGTGGGCTGGGGAATCGCAGGCGGCGCTTGCCACAGACCGACAAGTCCCGGGGCTGCTGCGGCGCTATTTCGTGGTCACGGATGACGGTCGCCGCGGGCACATCACCCTGTGGCGTGACCCGGCCAGCGCGCGGCAGTGGTTGCATGGCGAGCAGGGCGGCCCAGGGGCTGGGATGACCGTGGAGTGGTTCGACACCCCCATCCTGCTGCCCACCGCCCTGCCCGAGAACCAGCCCCGGATCCCCGGCTTGTGAGGCCGCCACATCATGAAGATCCTGGACCCCGGAACCGAAACGCTCAGCGCCGCGATCGCCGGCGATCTGGTGGCGCTCGACAAAGTGCTGCTGGCCATTCAGCCTGGCATCTACAACCTGGCCGTGCGCGTGCTGGGCCACCGCGACGACGCAGCCGACGCGACGCAGGAGATCCTGCTCAAGGTGGTGACCCACCTGGGCAGCTTCAGAGCGGAATCGGCCTTCGCCACCTGGGTCTGGCGCGTGGCCCACAACCACTTGATGACGGCGCGCACCCGCAGCGCCGAGGCGCCGCACGTGTCCCTGGAGGGTCTGGCCGAGCGGCTGGGGCTGGGCCTGGAATTGGCGGCCCATCTGGCGCAATCGCAAGCCGCACCCGCGATGCTGACGCCCGAGGACAAGCTCGAGGCACGTCAGATGGCGCTGGCCTGCACGCAGACCATGCTGATGGCCCTGGACCGCGAGCAGCGGCTGATCTACGTGCTCGACACGGTGTTCGATCTGCCTTCGAAGGAAGCCGCCGCGGTGGTCGGGATCACCTCCGAAGCCTACCGCCAGCGCCTGTCCCGAACCCGCGCGCGCATGGACGCCTTCGTAGCCCGCCGCTGCGGACTGGCCAACCCCGAAGCGCCCTGTACCTGCGAACGCCAGCTGCCCGCCGTGCGACACGCCCGCACCTCCGGCTTGGCCGGCAAGGCCCATGTGCTGACCGTGTACCCGCAGGAGATGCAGGAGGCCGAACGTCACTTTGCGGCCTTCTCCCGCGTCAGCGATGCCGCCGCGGTGTTTCGTGCACACCCGAACTACCGCGCGCCTGAGGCCATGCGTGCGGCGATCCGCACGGTGTTGACCCAGGAAGGGTTCATGCAGCGGGAGCAGCCCCAATGAGCGTCCGCACCGAGGCCTTCAGCCTCACCAACGACGATGCCATGACGCAGTACGGTTCAGGAGCCTTGTGGCTGCCGCCCACCTGCCGCCATCACTGAGAATGCCTGGCCCGGCATCACGCCGATTCCAGCCCAGGTTTTCGCCCCTGTCATGACACCTACGACGCCCCGTCCTCGCCGCATCGGCCCCTTCGAAGTGGCCCCCATCGCCCTGGGGTCCATGAACCTCAGCCACGCCTATGGCGCGCCGCCGCCGGTCGAGCAGGCCGAGCGCGTGTTGCTGCAGGCGCTGGACCTGGGCGTCAACCACTTCGACACCGCGGCGCTGTACGGCTTTGGTGCGAATGAGACGCTGGTGGGCCGCGTGCTCAAGCCCCACCGTTCGCGCATCGTGCTGGCCAGCAAGGGCGGCATGGCCGGGGTCAGCTTTCCGGACGGCGTCAAGCGTGTGATCGATGGCCGGCCCGAGGCCATCCGCCGCAACTGTGAAGACAGCCTGCAGCGCCTGGGCACGGACGTCATCGACCTGTACTACCTGCACCGCTGGGACAAGGCCGTGCCCATCGAAGACTCGGTGGGCGAGATGTCGCGCCTGGTGGAGCAGGGCAAGGTGCGGGCACTCGGCCTGAGCGAGGTGTCGGCCGCGACGCTGCGCCGCGCCCATGCGGTGCACCCCATCGCTGCCCTGCAGACCGAGTACTCGCTGTGGACGCGCAACCCGGAGATTGCGGTGCTGCAGGCCTGCCGTGACATCGGCGCCGCGTTTGTGGCCTTCAGCCCCACGGCGCGGGCCTTCCTGACCGGCAAGCTGCGCGACGTGACCACGCTGGACGCCAAGGACATCCGCCGCGGCATGCCGCGCTTCGCACCGGAGAACTACGCCCGCAACTTGGAACTGCTGCCGGCCTACGAGGCCCTGGCGCAGGAAGCGGGATGCTCACCCGTTCAACTCGCGCTGGCCTGGCTGCTGTCGCGTGGTGAGCATGTCATCCCGCTGCCGGGTACCACCAGCGTCGAACACCTGCGCGAGAACTTGGCTACGGCGGAGCTGCAACTGCCCGCCGCCGTGCTGGAGAAGGCCGGGACGCTGATCAACCAGCACACGGTGACCGGTGGGCGCTACGGCGCGCAGAGCGAGTCCGAGGTCGACACCGAGCGGTTCTGACCCGCTGGCGTAATCCCTCCGGCGGCCTTACCCGGCCGCTGCCTCCAGCCCCGAGCGGAAGTGGGCCTGCATGGTCTGACGCGCGGCTTCCGCGTCGCGCTTGGATAGCGCCTGCATCAGCGCCCGGTGCTCGGCCAGCGAGTCTTCGAGCCGCCCCTGCTTGAACAGCGAGTGGTGGCGGTTGAGCTTCATCATCTTGCGCAGGTCCTGCACCACCTGCACGGCCCAGCGGTTGCCGGCCATGTCCAGCAGCGCCATGTGGAACTGCTCGTTCGTGGCGAAGAAGGCGTCCCGGTGGTCCACCTGCGCCTCCAGCAGGGCATGCAGTTCGCTCAACCGGGCGCGCTGGCTTGATGTGGCGCCGGCCGCCACCTGGGCCGCCGCGTCGCTTTCCAGCAAGGCCAGCAGGTGGTACACCTGGGACACGTCGTCGCGTGACATCTCGGTGACGTAGGCGCCGCGTCGCACCTTCATGGTCACCAGGCCTTCCACGGCCAGCACCTTCAGCGCCTCGCGCATGGGGGTACGGCTGATGCCCCACTGCGCGCACAGCTTCAACTCGTCAATCCAACTGCCCGGCTCCAGTTCGCGGGCGAAGATCTGCTGACGCAGCCGCTCAGCCACCTGCTCGTACAGCGCGGTGGGCGCCAGCATGCCGCCGCCGCTGGCCGGGGTGGTGCTGGGGGAGCCGGTACGGGCGGAATCGGGTTGGGCGGTGGCGAGGTCGGCCATGTGGTGCAGGCGGGGTGACTTGGCGAGCAGGGGGAAGGATCAGATTTGTGTTGGTTTTGAATTTATAATTATGCATAATTCGTGAACTTCAGCCAAGCCCCTTCGGCCCAGCACTCCCGCAGCAGCGACACAGGCCCGCGCATGAGCAACCCCACCTCTCCCGAATTCAAGCCCGCCACCCTGGCGCAATGGCAGCAGGCCGCCGCCAAGTCCGCCCCTGGCGCAGACGTGTCGGCGCTGAACTGGGTGACCCCTGAGGGCCTGACGGTCAAGCCGCTGTACACGGCGGCCGATACGGCGGCGCTGCCGCATACCGACACGCTGCCCGGCTTCGAACCCTTCATCCGCGGCCCGCAGGCCACCATGTACGCCGTGCGCCCCTGGACCATCCGCCAGTACGCGGGCTTCTCCACGGCCGAAGACTCCAACGCGTTCTACCGCAAGGCCCTGGCCGCAGGCGGGC
>JBILSM010000206.1:0-4093 GCA_044372085.1 Rubrivivax sp. | reverse complement strand
GAAGGGCGAGCTCGTCAAGCAGCCCTTCGGGCCGTGGGTACGCAAGGTCTTCCCGCTGCTGGCGCGCATGAAGGGCCTGCGCGGCAGCGCGCTGGATCTTTTCGGCAAGACCGAGGAGCGCCGCATGGAGCGGCAACTGCTGGCCGACTACGAAGCCTGCATCGCCGATCTGCTGAAGGGCCTGAACGCCGACAAGCTGCCCCTGGCCGCCGAGATCGCCCGCATCCCCGAGGAGATCCGCGGCTATGGCCATGTGAAGGAGCGGCACGTCAAGGCCGCGCGGGCCAAGTGGGAGGGCCTGATGGTGAAGTGGCGCAGCGCCTGATGCGTCGCGGCGATGGCCAGGCCGTGCTGGTGAAGTTCTCCCCGCCGCGCGACACACCCTTTGGCGAACGCTGGCACGACCTGCTGCACGCCGAGGCACTGGCCTTGCAGGTGTTGCAGGCGCACGGTGTGGCGGTAGCACACAGCGCGGTGATCGAGACGCCCGCGCGGACGTACCTGGTGTCCGAGCGTTTCGACCGCCTGCCGCCGAAGGAGGGCCAACGCTTCGAGGGGCGACGCCACGCCGTGCCACTGCACGCGGTGCATGACGCCTTCGTCAGCGGGCCCCGCCAGCACTGGGCCGTCACGGCCCAGGCCCTGGTTCGCCAGCGACGCCTGCCCGACGAAGCGGCGGCGAAGGTGCAGGCGCTGTTGCGCTTTGGCCGCCTCATCGGCAACAGCGACATGCACTTCGGCAACCTGAGCCTGTGGGTCGAGCCCGCCGACGTGGCGGCCGGCCGTTTCACGCTGGCCCCGGTGTACGACATGCTGCCCATGCGGTGGCGGCCGGACGTCCAGGCCGGCACGCTGGACCTGGGGCCTTTCTCACCGGAGCCGGTGGACCTGCAAAGCCCGGCGCTGCCCGTGGCCTGCGCCTTCTGGTCTGCCGCGGCCGCTTGCTCGCACATGAGCCCAGGCTTCCGCGCCCTGGCCGCGCAGATGCTCGGCAAGCTCAAGGATCATCGATGACCGACCGCACCGCTGTCGACCCTGCATCCCCTCGCCTTCTGGCTGCCGGCCAGCGGCTGGACTGGCACGCCCTGACCGAAGCCCGCAAGCAGCAGCGGCCAAGGAGGGCTTTCGTGGTGGACGGCGACGCCGTGGGCAGCGTGGATGAAGTGCACCTCAGCGCGCTCCAGCCGTGGGGACGGTGGATCGAAGTGCGGGCTGAGGCCGTGGTGCTGACCGCCAGCGCCGCTGAGCGAGATGCGGTGTTTGCTGAGGTCAACGCCCGCCTGCACGAGCAGGGCCTCATCCGCGCCTGGCGCGACGAGCCCTTCCCGCTGCTGTGCCCACGCACGGGCCAGGTGCGGGCCGTGTTCGAGCGCGCCTCCGCACGCTTCTGGGGCACGCTCACGCTGGGGGCGCATTGCAATGGCTGGCAGGCAGGGCCGGACGGGCAGGCCGCAGGCCTGTGGATCGCACGACGCTCTGCCACCAAGGCCACCGACCCCGGCAAGCTCGACAACCTGATCGGCGGTGGTGTGCCCTTTGGACAAACGCCATGGGAGGCGCTGGTGCGGGAGGGCTTCGAGGAAGCCGGGCTGAACCCGGATCAAATGGCACGCGCCACCCCGGGGCGCGTGATCGAACTGAACCGGGACGTGCCGGAAGGTCGGCAGTTCGAACGCTTGCATGTGTTCGACCTCCAGTTGCTGGAAGGCGAACAACCTGTGAACCAGGATGGTGAAGTGGCCGAGGTGGGCTTGTGGCCCGTCGACCAGGCCTGCGCCGCGGCGGCAACCGAGGAGATGACGGTGGACGCATCGCTGGTCACCCTGGACTTCCTGCTGCGGCGCCAGCTCCTGGCGCCGCCCGCTGCCGCCGCCCTGGAGGAGCGCCTGGCACGGCTGTGTACGGCGGCCCCTTAAGAGCCTGAAGCGGCAAAGGGCATGGAAGGCGAACACGCCTCCGGGCCGCCGCGGCTGAGAGCGGCAGGCCCTTGCCAGCCCCGAGATTCGGGTAAACCCGGCTTGCAGCGGCTCCCGTCGCACGACACAGTCCGCCGTCGCATTTGTCCTGGACAGGACGTCATGCCCTCACGTCCTGTTCAAAGCCTCTGAGTCTTTCTTTGTCCATCCTCTCCAAGGAGTTCGCTCGATGACCTCTCCCCTCCAATCGGGCGCGCCGCGCCGCAGCTTCCTGAAGCACGCTTCGGCCGGTGCCGTCGGCGCAGCCGCCATGGCCGCCCCCATGGTCAGCAATGCGCAGACCGTCAGCCTGCGCTTCCAGAGCACCTGGCCGGCCAAGGACATCTTCCACGAGTACGCCAACGACTTCGCCAAGAAGGTGAACGACATGGCCGGCGGCCGCCTGAAGATCGAGGTGCTGCCCTCGGGCTCCGTGGTGCCGGCCTTCCAGTTGCTGGACGCTGTCAACAAGGGCACGCTGGACGGCGGCCACGGCGTGCTGGCCTACCACTACGGCAAGAACACGGCGCTGGCCCTGTGGGGCTCCGGCCCGGCCTACGGCATGGACCCCAACATGGTGCTGGCCTGGCACTACTACGGCGGCGGCAAGGCCCTGCTGGAAGAGATCTACAAGAGCCTGAACATCGACGTGGTGTCATACGTCTACGGCCCCATGCCCACCCAGCCCCTGGGCTGGTTCAAGAAGCCGGTGGCCAAGGTCGACGACATGAAGGGCCTGAAGTTCCGCACCGTGGGCCTGGCCATTGACGTGTTCAAGGAACTGGGCACCGCCGTCAACCCGCTGCCCGGCGGTGAGATCGTGCCAGCTCTGGACCGTGGCCTGATCGATGCAGCCGAGTTCAACAACGCCTCGTCCGACCGCATCCTGGGCTTCCCCGACGTGGTGAAGAACTGCATGCTGCAGAGCTTCCACCAAAGCGGTGAGCAGTTCGAGATCCTGTTCAACAAGGGCAAGCTGGACGCCCTGCCCGCCGAGCTGCGCAACGTGATCACCCACGCCGTGGAGGCCTCCAGCGCCGACATGAGCTGGAAGGCCATCCAGCGCAACTCGCAGGACTACATCGAGCTCAAGACCAAGGACAAGGTCAACTTCTACAAGACGCCCGACGCCATCCTGCGCGCGCAGTTGGCCGCCTGGGACAAGGTGATCGGCGTCAAGGCAGGTGAGAACCCGCTGTTCAAGAAGGTGCTGGACTCGCAAAGGGCTTTCGCTCAGCGCGCGGGCGAGTGGCAGAACGACTACATGGTCGACTTCAAGATGGCCTGGAATCACTACTTCCGTCGCCCTGCAGCGGCCAAGAAGTCCTGATCCTCGGGTTCACGCGCACAATCGCGTATCGGGCCACCGGCGTCAGGCCGGTGGCCTTTTTTGTTTTTTGACCTGTCCTTCTCCGATGCAAAGTCTTCTGCTGTTCGTGGACCGGGCGTCCACCTGGCTGGGCAAGACCTTCGCCTGGGCCATCGTCTTGCTCACTGTGCTGATCACCTACGAGGTGTTCTCGCGCTACGTGCTGAACAACCCGCACGACTGGAACCTGGACGCCCAGATCATGGGCTACGGCACCCTGTTCATGATGGCCGGCGCCTACACGCTGAGCAAGAACGGTCATGTGCGCGGCGACGTGCTGTACGGCTTCTTCATGCCCCGTACCCAGGCCACGCTGGACCTCATCCTCTACATCCTGTTCTTCCTGCCCGGCATCGTGGCACTCACCTGGGCGGGTTGGATTTTTGCGTCGGAGTCCGCGGCCATCCGTGAGAGCACCTTCTCGGCCACGCCGCTGCCGGTGTACCCCTTCAAGTTCGTGATCCCGATCGCCGGCGGCATGCTGCTGCTGCAGGGGCTGGTGGAGATCGTGCGCTGCATCCAGTGCATCCGCAATGGTGAATGGCCGTCACGTGAGCAGGACGTGGAAGAAGTCGACGTGGACAAGCTCAAGGCGATGGTCCACGTGAAGGACGAGGACATCGCGGCGCTGGACAAGTATGTGGCGCCTGCAGGTCCCGGCCACACCGCAGGAGGCCAGAAATGAAGATCCGCAAGGAACTCTGGTTCGGCTTCATCCTGATGGCGCTCATCATCGCCGGCACGGCGGTGATGCTGATTTCCGCCCCCA
>JBILSM010000021.1:0-39245 GCA_044372085.1 Rubrivivax sp. | reverse complement strand
CAGGGCCTTCAGGCCCACGATGTCCTTGGGACGGCCGGGCAGGTGCACCTCGCCGGCAGAGATCATGGTGGTGACGCCGCCGTTGAGCGTGGAGTCGATCCAGCCGAGCTGGTTCTGGCGCGGCGTCCAGTCGCCAAAGACCGGGTGCACGTGGCTGTCGATCAGCCCCGGGGCCACGCAGGTGCGGCGGGCGTCGATCAACAGGTCAGGTTGCTCGGTGTTGCAGTCAGCTTCCTTGCCCACGGCCACGATGCGGCCCTGGTCGCACACGATGGTGTCGGCCTCCAGGAGGGGGCGGTCGATGTCGCCCGACAGCAGCAGGCCGATGTTGCGGATGACAACCTTGCCGGAGGTGGCGGTGGCGGCGGCTTCGGCCATGGAGGGCTCCTTGGGAATGGGGATGAGAAATGGAGGTGCTGAACTCAGGGGCTGGGGACGGGAGGGTTCACCAGCACGGTGCGCAGCACCGCCTCGGTGATGAACTGCTGCCAGTGCGCCAGGGCGGCCGGCTCTTCGAGCGCCTCACCCAGAAAGGCCGACAGCGTGAAACGATTGGACAGATAGAAATAGCCCATGGAGGCGATCATCAGGTAGACGTCCCGGGCACGCAAACCGGGCCGGAACAAGCCGGCCTGCACGCCACTGCCCAGCACACTGGACAACACCGCCAGGGCCGGAGACGAGTACTCACCGGCCCGCGTGGACTTGCCGATGTGGCGCCCGCGGTGCAGGTTCTCGCTGTTGAGCAAGGTGATGAACTCGGGGTGCTTCTGGTAGTAGCCCCAGATGAAGGCGATCACGTCGCGCAGGGCCTGCACGGGCTGGGTCAGGTCCAGCGCCAACTTCGCTTCGGCCTCGTTGAAGCGGCGGTAGATCTCCTCGATGACCGCGACGAATAGCGCCTCCTTGCTGCCGAAGTAGTAATAGATCATCCGGTCGTGCGACTTGGCCGCACGCGAGATCTGTTCCACCCGGGCCCCGGTGAGACCCTGTTTGCCGAAGACCTTGATGGCCGCCTTCAGCAGCGTCTCGCGCGTGGCCTGCGCTGACTGCTCGCGCACACCTGCCTTGCGGGCCGCGGCGGCGGGCTTGCGGGCGGCAGGCATGAACGGCAGCGCGGGGTCTGGCGGTGGATGCGGCGAGCGGGGCCGGGCTTACTGGTCGACGAAGGCCCGCTCGATGACGAAGTCGCCCGGGCGGCTGGTGCTGCCCTCGGCAAAGCCGCGCTCTTCCAGCAGCGCCTTGAGCTCACGCAGCATGGCCGAGCTGCCGCAGATCATGGCGCGGTCGGTGGCGGGGTCGAGGTCGGGGCCGCCCACCAGGCGGGCGAGTTCGCCGTTGCGGATCAGGTCGGGGATGCGGCCCATGGTGGGGAAAGGCTCACGCGTGACGGTGGGCACATAGCGCAGCTGCGCGCTGACCATTTCGCCGAGGAACTCGTGGCGCGGCAGTTCTTCGGTGAGGTACTGGCGGTACGCCAGCTCGGCCACCTCGCGCACGCCGTGCACCAGCACCACCTGCTCAAAGCGCTCATACACCTCGGGGTCGCGCACGATGGACATGAAGGGCGCCAGGCCCGTGCCGGTGGACAGCAGGAACAGCCGCTTGCCGGGGTTGAGATAGTCGGTCACCAGGGTGCCCGTGGGCTTGCGCCCGACCACGACGGTGTCACCCGGCTGCAGGTGCTGCAGGCGCGAGGTGAGCGGGCCGTCGGGCACCTTGATGCTGAGGAACTCCAGGTGCTCCTCGTAGTTGGCGCTGGCCACGCTGTAGGCCCGCAACAGCGGCTTGCCGTCGACCATCAACCCGATCATGGTGAAGTGGCCGTTGGAAAAGCGCAGCGCCGGGTCGCGCGTGGTGGTGAAACTGAAGAGACGGTCGGTCCAGTGGTGGACGGTCAGGACGCGCTCTTGAAGGAATGCACTCATCTCAGTGAAGCTCCCGTTGCCATGAGAGCCCAAGTGCGATAGATTGAGCTTTCATGTAGCAAACACAACATTTTCGTGGAGTGAATGCTACACGGGCTGACTCCATCGATCAACCGCATGAGCGACCACGGCAGACCAGACGGAACGCATCAGCAGGCGCAGGACGCCGCGCGCCCGCAGGTGCTGGAGAAGTCGCGCCCGCGCAGCGAGCGCATGGCGGCCGACAAGATCGAATGCAACGCCTGCCCCGTGCTGTGCCAGATTTCGCAGGGCAAGGTGGGCGCCTGCGACCGCTACGCCAACCAAGGCGGCACGCTCGTGCGGCTGGACCCGGTGCTGATCCTGCAGCGCGGGCTGGTCACCGACGCAGCCGAGGCCGACTCCCCCGTGGTGCCCTTCCTGGACGCCCCGGCTGACCCCGGTACGGGAGGATTGCTGCACGCGCCCGAGGTCTTCGTCACGGGCGTGGGCTCGTCAACCACCTACCCCGACTACAAGCCCGCGCCGTTCATCGTCTCGTCCCAGCACGAGGGGGTGGACATGGTCACCGTGGTCACCGAGGGCATCTTCAGCTACTGCAGCTTCAAGGTGAAGATCGACACCGACCGCTGGCTGGGCCCCGAGCAGGCCACCGTGCGCTGCAAGGGCGAGGCGGTGGGCCACGTCACCACGGCCGAGTACGGCTCGCAGATGCTGTCCCTGGGGGGCGTGCACCATCTTACCGGCGGCTCCAAGAAGGAAGGCCGCGTCACCTGCGACATGATGATGGCGCTGGGCAACCGGGAGGCCGTGGAACTGCAGATTGAGGGCGGCGCACAACTGCTGCTGCAGGCCGGCCGCGCGCCCGTGGTCAACGGCGTGGAAGAACAGCGCATGCGCGTGGGCTGCGGCTCCGCGGCGGTGGGCATCTTCGCGCAGCAGTGGTACGGCCATGTGGACGAGGTGGTGGTGGTGGACGACCACATCACCGGCGTGCTGTCCGAGCACCAGGCCGGCCGCTGCCTGGACATGGTGCCCTCGGGCATCCGCATCAGCGGCCGCCGCAGCACGCCCGGGCGCTACTTCCAGGTGGCCAACCCCGGCACCGGCTGGGGCGGCACCGACCTGACAGACCCGATGGACATCATCGAAGGCTGGGACGCCAAGGTGGCCTACCCGGGCCTGCGCCTGCTGATGACCTCCACCACGGGCGAGCACTGCGCCTGGTACGTGCTGGACGAGCATCTGGTGCCGCGCCCTGCGCCCATGCCCGAGGCCGTGGCCGCCACCGTGGCGCGCATTGGCGAGAACTGCGAGCCCTCGGTGGCCTCGGTGCTGTTCCTGGCCGGTGCGGGCGGCAGCCTGCGTGCCGGCGCCACCTATAACCCGGTGTTGCTCACGCGCATGATCAAGCAGGCCCTGGTCAACGTCACCTGCGGCGGCGCGCCGGCCTATGTGTGGCCGGGCGGCGGCATCACCATCATGGCCGACGTGATGCGCATGCCCGCCAACAGCTTCGGCACCGTGCCGACGCCAGCCATCGTGGCGCCCATCGAGTTCAGCATGCGTCTGGCCGACTATCAGGCCCTGGGCGGCCACATGAGCCAGGTGCGCACGGTGCAGGAGGCGCTGGCACGCGGCGCCGGGCACCGTGACGGCGCGCCGGTGGGCCGGCGCACCATTGCCGGCCACCGCGACAACCCCTGGCCTCTGGGCCAGCCGCCCATGTTGGGCTGAGAGCGCGATGGGACCCCTCCGCACCCCCCTGCCCGGCGGCCGCTGGCACTTCGCTCACGGCCCCATCGAGCTGGTGATCGGGGCGGACACAGGCCGCAGCGCGGCAGTTCAAGCCACAGGCCAGGAGCCCAGCCCTGGTGCGGCGGCCGATGCGCTGACGCAGGCCCATGAGGCCGCCTGGCAGCGGTTCCAGACCGTGCTGCAGGAACTCGTGGCGGAATTGCCCTTGCTGCGCCAGCCCGTGCAGGCCGGGCCTTGCCCGGTGCGCGGCGTGGTGGCGCGGCGCATGTGGCAGGCCTGTGCGGCCCTGCCCACCGACTTCATCACTCCCATGGCAGCCGTGGCCGGCGCGGTGGCGCAGGAGATCCTCGAGGTCTACAGACAAGCCGGCGTGCACCGAGCGTTTGTGAACAACGGCGGCGACATCGCGCTGCATCTGGCCCCCGGGGCACAGTGGCGCGTGGGCCTGGTGGCTGACATCTCACGGCGCCACATCGCCCTGGACGGCGGTTTCGTCATCGACAGCCAGGATCCGGTGCGCGGGGTGGCCACCAGCGGCTGGCGCGGACGCAGCCACTCGTTGGGCATCGCCGACGCCGTGACCGTGCTGGCCGCCACCGCCGCGCAGGCCGATGCGGCCGCCACCGTCATCGCCAACGCGGTAAACCCGGCGCAGCGCGATGAAGACCTGGGCATCGAGCGCGCACCGGCCTGCTCCCTCAAGGACGACAGCGACCTGGGCGAACGCCTGGTCACCGTGCAGGTGCCCGCGTTGACCGCGGGGGTGGTGGCCACAGCCTTGCACCGCGGCGCCAGAATGGCCGATCAACTGCGGCATGCGGGCCTGATCCATGCCGCCGTCCTGGCTTGCCAGGGGCAGATGCAGACCGTCCAGCCCGCCTGCGCCTTGCCGGAGGCGGCGTGAACGCCACGGGCACCTCGAGACGCCGCGCGCCCACCCGAGACCTCTCACCATGATCCAGATCCGCCGCATCCTCACCCAGGTCGAAGACATCTTTCACGAGGGCGGTACGCCTGCGGCTGAGCCGCTGCGCCGCGGCGCCATCGGCGCGGTGTTGCACAACCCCTATGCCGGGCGCTACGTGGAAGACCTCCTGCCCTTGATGGACGCACTGTCACCCCTGGGCCTGAAGCTCGCGCAGCAACTGCTGGCGGCCATGCAGGTGAGGCCCGAGCGCATCCAGGGCTACGGCAAAGGCGCCATCGTGGGCGAGGCCGGTGAACTCGAACATGGGGCGCTCTGGCACGTGCCCGGCGGCTACGCCATGCGCGAATTGCTGGGCTGGAAAGGCGACGCTGCCGCGTACAAGGCCGGCCAGGGCAGCGGCCAGTCCGGTAACGCCCTGGCCATCGTGCCCAGCACCAAGAAGGTGGGCGGCCCCGGCGCCACGCTGGACATCCCGCTCACGCACATCAACGCCTCCTACGTGCGCAGCCACTTCGACGCCCTGGAGTTCCGCGTGCCCGACGCTCCGCGCTCCCACGAGATGCTGGTGGTGCTGGCCATGAGCACGGGCTCACGCATCCATGCCCGCGTGGGTGGTCTGAAAGCCGCCGACATCGCCAAGTGGGACGGCCAGCGCTGAGGCGCACCGCTGGCCGTCGGCTGCGACTGAATGAACAACCCTTCACGAGGAATTGAAGACATGCCCGCCCAGATCCGCAAGCTGGTCGTCCAGATCGACGAGACCCACCGCGAGATGGACCGCGAAGTCCACCCGCCCACGCGGCGCGCGATGGCCATGGCCGTGATCCACAACCCCTGCGCCGGCCGCTATGTGGAGAACCTGGACGAACTGATCGCCATCGGCGAGGAGCTCGGCGGCCTGCTGGGCCAGCGCTGCGTGCAGGCCCTGGGCATCGCGCCTGAGCAGGCCCAAAGCTACGGCAAGGCCGCCATCGTGGGCGAGGCAGGCGAGCTGGAGCACGCCGCCGCCCTGCTGCACCCCAAGCTGGGCGCTCCCTTGCGCGCCGCCGTCAGCAAGGGCGCCGCCCTGGTGCCCTCGGCCAAGAAGCAAGGCGGCATGGGCACCGCGGTCGACGTGCCGCTGGGCCACAAGGACGCCGCCTTCGTGCGCAGTCACTTCGACGCCATGGAAGCGCGCATCGCGGATGCTCCGCGCGCCCATGAGATCGTCGTGGTCGTGGTCGTCACCGACAGCGGGCGTCCACTGCCGCGCATCGGCGGCCTGCAGGTGCACGAGATCAAGGGTACCGACGGGTTGCGCTGAGCCGCCAAGCCCCGCAAGATTTCACGCTTTTCCACCCCCACTCCTGAAGGAGACAGCCCCATGAAGAGAAGACATCTGATCGCCGCCGCCAGCCTGGTGGCCGCCGCCGCCCTGCCGGTGCACGCCCAGGGCGTGATCAAGATCGGCGAAGTCAACAGCTACAAGGCGCAACCCGCCTTCCTGGAGCCCTACAAGAAGGGCATGGATCTTGCAGTGGAGGAGATCAACGCCGCTGGCGGCGTGGGCGGCAGGAAGCTGGAGCTCATCACGCGCGACGACAACGCCAACCCGGGCGACGCCGTGCGCGTGGCCGAGGAGCTGCTGTCGCGCGAGAAGATCGACGTGCTGACGGGCACCTTCCTGTCGCACATCGGCCTGGCGCTGACTGACTTCGCCAAGCAGAAGAAGGTGTTCTTCCTGGCCGGCGAGCCGCTGACCGACAAGATCGTCTGGGCCAACGGCAATGCCTACACCTACCGCCTGCGCCCCAGCACCTACATGCAGGTGGCCATGCTGGTGCCCGAGGCAGCGAAGCTGAAGAAGAAGCGCTGGGCCATCGTCTACCCCAACTACGAGTACGGCCAGTCGGCCATCGCCAGCTTCAAGCAGCTGCTCAAGGCGGCGCAGCCTGACGTGGAATTCGTCGCCGAACAGGCGCCGCCGCTGGGACGCGTGGAAGCCGGCCCGGTGGTGCAGGCCCTGCTGGACTCCAAGCCCGACGCCATCTTCAACGTGCTGTTCGGCGCCGACCTGTCGCGCTTCGTGCGCGAGGGCAACACCCGCGAGCTCTTCAAGGGCCGCGAGGTGGTGAGCCTGCTGACGGGCGAGCCCGAGTACCTGGACCCGCTGAAGGACGAGACGCCCAACGGCTGGATCGTCACCGGCTACCCCTGGAACGGCATCAACACGCCGGAGCACCGCACCTTCCTGGCGGCTTATCAGAAACGGTTCAACGACTACCCGCGCCTGGGCTCGGTGGTGGGCTACGCGCTGATCCACTCGGTGGCCGCGGGCGTGGCCAAGGCCGGTGGCACCGAGACCGACAAGCTGGTGGCCGCCTTCCGCGGCCTGCAGGTGAACACGCCCTTCGGGCGCATCACCTACCGCCCAGAAGACAACCAGTCCACGCTGGGCGCCTTCGTCGGCCGCACCAAGAACGAAGGGGGCAAAGGCGTGATGGTGGACTACCGCTACCTGGACGGTGCCAACTACCTGCCCAACGCCGCCGAGGTGCGCAAGCTGCGCCCGGCCAACTGACCGGCCCCTGAACCGGACCCGAGACACTCCACCCGCACGCCCCCGCCCCTGCCACGCCCATGAGCCTTTCCAGCCTGCTTGTCCAACTGCTCAACGGCCTGGCCGGGGCGTCGTCGCTGTTCCTGGTGGCGGCGGGGCTGTCGCTGATCTTCGGCGTCACGCGCATCGTCAACTTTGCGCATGGTTCGTTCTACATGGTGGGCATCTACATCGCCTACACCCTGGTGGAGCGGCTGGGCGGGGTCATCGGGTTCTGGCCGGCACTGCTGCTGGCAGCCGTTGCGGTGGGGCTGATCGGTGCCGTGGTGGAGGTGCTGCTGCTGCGGCGTATCTACCACGCGCCCGAGCTGTTCCAGTTGCTGGCCACCTTCGCGCTGGCGCTGGTCTTCAAGGACCTGGTGCTGCGCCTGTGGGGGCCGGAGGAACTGCTGGGCCCGCGCGCGGCGGGGCTGGAAGGCTCGATGCTGATCCTGGGGCGGCGCTTCCCCACCTACGACCTCTTTCTCATCGTGGTGGGCCCGACCGTGCTGGGCCTGCTGTGGCTGCTGCTGACCCGCACGCGCTGGGGCACGCTGGTGCGCGCCGCCACCCAAGACCGCGACATGGTGGCCGCCCTCGGCGTCAACCAGGCCTGGCTGTTCACCTCGGTGTTTGCACTCGGCGCCCTGCTGGCCGGCCTGGGCGGCGCGCTGCAACTGCCGCGCGAACCCGCCAACCTGGAGATGGACCTGCACACCATTGGCGCCGCCTTCGTAGTGGTGGTGGTGGGCGGCATGGGCTCCATTCCTGGCGCCTTCGTCGCGGCGCTGCTCATTGCGGAAATCAAGGCCATCTGCATCTGGATCGGCCTCGTCAACATTGGCGGGGTCGAGATCTCGTTTTCCAAGCTCACCCTGGTGGTGGAGTTCCTGGTGATGGCGGCGGTGCTGATCCTGCGGCCGTGGGGGCTGATGGGGCGCGCGCCGGCGCCCAGCCGTCACGCCTCGGCAGCGGAGTCGCCGCTGCGCCTGCCAAGCAAGGCGGGGCAGGCCGCCACGGCCGCCGCTCTGCTGTTATTGGTGGCGCTGCCCTTGGTCAGCGGCGCCTCGTCCTACATGACCGTGCTGGCCATCGACCTGCTGGTGGCCGCGCTGTTCGCCGTCAGCCTGCACTTCATCATGGGCCCGGGGGGCATGCACTCCTTCGGCCACGCGGCCTACTTCGGCCTGGCGGCCTATGGCGCGGCGTTGCTGGTGCGCAAGGCCGGGCTGCCGATGGAGCTGGCCCTGGCCCTCGGCCCGGTGGTGGCGGCGGCCTTCGCGGTGGTCTTCGGCTGGTTCGCGGTGCGGCTGTCGGGCGTGTACCTGGCCATGCTGACGCTGGCGTTTGCGCAGATCGCCTGGGCCATCGTCTACCAGTGGGACAGCGTCACGGGCGGCAGCAATGGCGTCACCGGCGTGTGGCCAGCGGCCTGGCTGTCGGACAAGCGGGCCTACTACGGGCTGGCACTGGTGCTCACCGTGGCGGGCACCTGGCTGCTGCGGCGCATCCTGTTCTCGCCCTTTGGCTACGCCATGCGCGCCGGGCGTGACTCGCCGCTGCGGGCCGACGCCATCGGCATCGATGTCAAGCGTGTGCAGTGGGTGGCCTTCATCCTGGCGGGCACCGTGGCCGGCGTGGCCGGGGCGCTGTTCGCCTTCTCCAAGGGCAGCATCTCGCCCGAGGGCCTGCACGTGGGCAAGAGCATCGACGCCCTGGTGATGGTGCTGCTGGGCGGCGTGCAGACGCTGGCCGGCCCGGTGGTGGGGGCGGTCAGCTTCACCTGGCTGCACGACACCGTGGCGCGCAACACCGAGTACTGGCGTGCCATGCTGGGCGGCATCATCCTGGTGCTGGTGCTGCTGTTCCCGCAGGGCATCGCCGGCTATGCGCAATGCCTGTTCCAGCGCGGCAACCCGGCCGACGGGAGGACCCAGGGATGAGCCTGCTGAGCGTCAAAGGGCTGGGCAAGTCCTTCGGCGGCGTGCGCGCCGTCGACGGCATCGACTTCGACATCGCCCCGGGCGAGTTGCTGGCCCTGATCGGGCCCAACGGGGCGGGCAAGTCCACCACTTTCAACATGGTGAACGGGCAGCTGCGGGCCGACCGCGGCAGCATCCTGCTGGAAGGCACCGAACTCATCGGCCTGCAGCCCCGCCAGATCTGGAATCTGGGCGTGGGCCGCACCTTCCAGATCGCCGAGACCTTCTCCTCCCTCACCGTGCTGGAGAACGTGCAGATGGCCCTGCTGTCGGCAGACCGGCAGGTGTTCTCGTTCTTCGCGCGGGCCGGCGAGCACCGCCGCGAAGACGCCCTGGCCCTGCTGGCGCAGGTGGGCATGGCCGAGCAGGCCCAGCGCCCCTGCAGTGAGCTCGCCTACGGCGACGTCAAGCGCGTGGAACTGGCCGTGGCCATGGCGCATGCGCCCAAGCTGCTGCTGATGGACGAGCCCACGGCGGGCATGGCGCCCAAGGAGCGCAATGAGTTGATGGAGCTGACCAAGGGCCTGGTGGTGGAGCGCCGCATGGCGGTGCTCTTCACCGAGCACAGCATGGACGTGGTGTTTGCCCATGCCGACCGCGTCATCGTGCTGGCCCGCGGCCGCCTGATCGCCGGCGGCAAGCCCAGCGAGATCCGAGACCACCCCCAGGTGCAGGAGGTCTACCTCGGCACCGGCAAGACCTTCGAGCGCCAGGACCCATGACCGAACCCACACCCCTGCTGGACGTGAAGTCGCTGTCGGCCTGGTACGGCGGCGCGCACATCCTCTTTGACATCGCGCTGCAGGTGCGCCCGGGCGAGGTGGTGGCCCTGATGGGCCGCAACGGCGCGGGCAAGTCCACCACGCTCAAGACCTTGATGGGGATGGTGGAGCGGCGCAGCGGCCAGGTGCACTTCATGGGCCGCGACATCTCGCGCCTGGAGCCGCACGCCATCGCGTCGGCCGGCCTGGGCTACGTGCCGGAAGACCGCCGCATCTTCACCGACCTCACCGTGCTGGAGAACCTCGAGGTGGGCCGCCAGTTGCCGCGCATGGGACCGCAAGGCCAGATGCTGGAGGCCTGGACCCCGCAGCGCCTGTTCAAGCTCTTCCCCAACCTGGGCGAGATGCCTGACCGTCCCGGCGGCCGCATGAGCGGTGGCGAGCAGCAGATGCTGACCGTGGCGCGCACCCTCATGGGCAACCCGTATCTGGTGCTGCTGGACGAGCCCAGTGAAGGCGTGGCGCCGGTCATCGTCGAGGGCATGGTGCAGATGATCCTGGAGCTCAAGGCTGCGGGTGTCAGCATCCTGCTGTCCGAGCAGAACCTGCACTTCGCCACCCTGGTGTCCGACCGCGCCTACGTGCTGGAGAAGGGCCAGATCCGCTACCAGGGCACGATGCAGGAGCTCGCCGCCGACGAAGAGGTGCGGCGGGCCTATCTGTCGATGTGATGCGCTTGCTGCTCAACGGCCGGGCGTTCGACGCTGCCCATGCCGAGCCGGGGGCCACCCTGCTGCAGGTGCTGCGCAACGACGCCTTGTGCAACGGCCCGAAGTTCGGCTGCGGGCTGGGTGAATGCGGCGCCTGCACGGTGCTGGTGGACGGCCGCGTGGCCCGCGCCTGCGTGATCCCGGCGCAGGGCGTGGCCGGACGCGAGATCACCACGCTGGAAGGCCTGGGCAGCCGTGAAGCACCGCACCCCGTGCAACAGGCCTTCATCGACGCCCAGGCGGCCCAGTGCGGCTACTGCACCAACGGCATGGTGATGGCCACCGTGGCCCTGTTGCGCCGATGCCCGCAGCCCACGGACGCGCAGATCCGCGAGGCGCTGTCGCACAACCTGTGCCGCTGCGGCGCGCACGTGGAGATTCTGCAGGCGGTGCACCTGGCTGCCCAACGCCTGGCCGAAACATCGGCTTCAGAAGGCGCCTGATCACTCCTGCCATGCGCGCCGCCCACGCCCCGACCCACCGCGCCAGCTTCCTGCAAGCCCAGGGCGTGCTGCTGGTGGTGCGCGACCCACCACCACCACCGCCGCCTGCACCAGGGCAGCCGCCCATGGTGCCGGGCAACCCGGCCGAAGGGGTGGAGATCCTGCTGGCCGTGTGGGATGACGGCAGCGCCAACGGCCTGGGCGGCAAGGTGGACCTGGGCACGGGCATCGCCACGGCGCTGGGCCAGTTGGTGGCCGAAGAACTGGAACTGCCCTTCGAGCGCGTGGTCATGCTGCTGGGCGACACCACGCGTGTGCCCAACCAGGGCCCCACCATCGCCAGCGCCACGCTGCAGATTGCCGCCGCGCCGCTCCGACAGGCCGCGGCCCAGGCGCGTGCCTGGCTGCGCGCGCAGCAGGCTGAAGCCGGTGGGGCCGAGCCTGACCTGAGCAGCCTCTTGTCAGGCCGCCACGTGCGGCTGGTGCTCGACCCCGCCACGCCGTTGAAACCCAGCACAGACTGGACCGTCGCGGGCCAGAGCCAGCCGCGGGTGGACATTCCCGCCAAGGTGCTGGGCGAGGCGGCCTTCGTGCACGACGTGCGCGTGCCCGGCATGCTGCACGGCCGCGTGGTGCGCCCGCCCTACGCCGGGGCAGACCATGGCGAGTTCATCGGCCGCACGCTGCGTGCCGTGGATGAGACCTCCATCGCCCACTTGCCGGGCATCGTGGCCGTGGTGCGGGAAGGCGATTTCGTCGGCATCGTGGCCGAACGGGAAGAGCAGGCCGAGGCCGCGCTGCACACGCTGCGGCTGGACTGGGGCGATTGGCCGGCCCAGCCCCCGCTGGGCGATCTGGCCGCCGCCCTCAGCGCCAACCCCGCCAAGCCCCGGGTGGTGGCCGACCAGGGCGACGCCGCGGCCGCCAACGCCGCCGCCCCGCTGCGCCTGCAAAGCCGCTACGTCTGGCCCTACCAGATGCACGCCTCCATCGGCCCGTCCTGCGCCGTGGCGCAGTGGCGGCCCGAGACCCCGCATGGGCCGGCCGGCCTGACGGTCTGGAGCGGCACGCAGAACCCGCATGTGCTGCGCGCCGACCTGGCCCTGCTGACCAGCCTGCCCGACACCGCCGTGGAGGTGATTCGCCTGGAGGCGGCCGGCTGCTACGGCCGCAACGGCGCTGACGACGTGACGGCCGACGCCGCGCTGCTGTCGCGCGCCGTGGGCAAGCCCGTGCGTGTGCAGCTCACGCGCGAGCAAGAGCACCAGTGGGAGCCCAAGGGAGCGGCGCAGTTGATGGAGGTGGACGGTTCGGTGGACGACCAGGGCCGCCTGCAGGGCTGGGATTTCAGCACCTGCTACCCGAGCAACGCCTCGCCCACGCTGGCGCTGCTGCTGACGGGCCGCGTGGCCGCCACGGCTCAGGCCTACGCCATGGGCGACCGCACGTCGGTGCCGCCCTACCAGGTGCCGAACCTGAAGGTGACGGTGAACGACATGCCGCCGATCCTGCGCGCCTCCTGGCTGCGCGGGGTGTCGGCCCTGCCCAACTCCTTCGCGCATGAAAGCTTCGTCGACGAACTGGCGAATGCCCAGGGCGAGGACCCACTGGCCTTCCGCCTGAAGCACCTGGACGACCCGCGCGCGGCCGAGCTGCTGCAAGCCACGGCCGAGCGCGCCGGCTGGCAGCCCCATGTGGGGCCGCGCCAGCACAGTGACGACGGCGTCACCCTCAAGGGCCAGGGCCTGGCCTACGCCCGCTACATCCACAGCAAATTCCCCGGCTTTGGCGCGGCCTGGTCGGCCTGGGTGGCCGACGTGGAGGTCAACAAGCTCACGGGCGAGGTGCACGTGAGCCGCGTGGTCGTGGGCCACGACGCTGGCGCGATGGTGAACCCGGCAGGCGTCACCCACCAGGTGCACGGCAACGTGGTGCAGACCACCAGCCGCGCACTGCAGGAGCAGGTGGCGGTGGAGCCCGAGAACGGCACCGTGGCGAGCCGGGAGTGGGGCAGCTACCCGATCCTGAGCTTCCGCCAGGTGCCGGTCATCGAGGTGGTGGTACCGCCGCGCCCGGACGAGCCCATCCTGGGTGCTGGTGAGTCGTCATCGGTGCCGGGAACGGCAGCGATTGCCAACGCCATCTTCGACGCCACGGGCGTGCGCTTTCGGCAGCCGCCCTTCACCCCCGAAGTGGTGCGCGCGGCGCTGAATCCGCTGACGGACGCACGCGGGGCGCAGGTGCCCAGCCACTCTCAACCGCCTGTCGCAGGGGACCTGGCAGCCGACGGGCCGGGCGGTCTTGGTGTCGTCCCGCCGGGCGCAGCGGGCGACGCTGGCGCGCACAGCGCCGACCCAGGGGCCGAGGAAAGCCCATCGCGCACGGGTCCACCGCCCGCCTGGGTCGAGGAAGTGGCCCTGGGCACCGCCACGGCAGCACCGCTCGGCGCACCACGCGCCAAGCCCGCGTGGGCTCGAGCGCTGGCCCTGGTCACTGGCGCCTTCGCGGCGCTGGCGGGCCTGGCCGGGCTGCTCGTCTCACGACCGGCACTCGCGCCCATCACGGGCGTGAACGCCGGGGCCGTCTACAACGCCGCCACCCTGGAGAAAGGCCGGCAACTGGCCGCCCTGGGCAACTGCGCGGGCTGCCACACGGCCGAAGGCGGGGCCGTCAACGCCGGGGGGCGGCCGCTGGAAACACCCTTTGGCACCGTTTACGCCACCAACCTCACGCCCGACCCCACCACCGGCATCGGCCGCTGGTCCTTCAGCGCCTTCCAGCGCGCCATGCGCGAAGGCGTGTCGCATGACGGGCGCATGCTCTACCCCGCCTTCCCGTACACCGCCTTCACGCGCATGACGGATGACGAGTTGACCGCGCTGTACGCCCACCTGATGTCCCAGCCGGCAGTGACGAACCCCACTCCGGCGGCCGATCTGCGCGCGCCCTTCAACTTCAGGCCGCTCATGCACTTGTGGAACGCGTTGCACCTGCAGCCCGGGCCGCGCACCGTGCCCGCCGCCACCCTGACCGCGTTGCCCGCAGGCGTGGACGCGGCGCTGTGGCAGCGCGGTGAACACCTGGTGAACGGCCCTGGCCACTGTGGCGCCTGCCACACCCCGCGCGACGCCCTGGGTGCCGAACGCACCGGCAGTGCCTACCTGTCTGGCGCCTGGGTGGACGGCTGGCACGCACCCTCCCTCACGGCCCTGAACCGCCGCACCCTGCCCTGGAGCGAGACCTCGCTCTTCAGCTACCTGAAGAACGGCCACAGCGCCGCACACGGCGTGGCCGTAGGGCCGATGGCCCAGGTGGTGGGCTCGCTGCAGTCTGCGCCCGAGGGCGATCTGCGCGCGATGGCGCGCTACCTGGCCACGCTGCAGGGTTCCGGGCCCGCGCCGCAAGGGCCCACGTCTGCCTCCGATGCAGGCCTCACCCCAGCTGCAGGTCCTGAGGCGATGGCGATCGACCAGTTGGCGGCGCAGGCCGTGGCCAGAGCGCGTGCCCTTGCACCCCTGCCCGACGCCACCCAGCGCATGTTCGAGAGCGCCTGCGGTGCCTGCCACAGTGACGGCACGGCACCCGTGGAACTGGGCCTGAACCTGCCCTTGGCGACCAACAGCAAGCTGCGCGCCGAGCAGCCCGACAACCTGCTGCGGGTGCTGCTGGATGGCATCCAGCGCCCGGCCACGCGCGACATCGGTTTCATGCCGGGCTTTCGCCACGCGCTGGACGACACGCAACTTGCGGAACTGGCCACCTGGCTGCGCCGCCGCTACGCCCCTGACCAACCGGCCTGGGCCGGCCCGCAAGCCCTGCGCGAGCGCGTGGCGCAACTGCGCGGCGCACCGCGCACGGACAGGTGAGCGGCCCTGCCGTGCGCCACCCGGCCGCCGGCATGGCGCTGGGAGTGCTGGCCGTGGCCTTGTTCGGCGCCACGCTGCCCATCACGCGCTGGACCATGGGCCAGGGGGACGCCGGATCGGCGCTGTCGCCGCTGTTCATCACCTTCAGCCGCGTGGTGCTGGCCGCGGCCGTGTCGGCCTTGTGCCTGCTGGCACTGCGCGCACGCTGGCCCACCCGCGATGAGTGGGGCCCGCTGGCCGTGGCGGCCGCGGGCAACGCGGTGCTCTACCCCTTGTCGCTGGCGCTGGCCCTGCGCGAGCAGAGCGCCGCCCACGTGGCGGTCATCACCGCCCTGCTGCCTCTGGCCACGGCTGCGGCGGCGGCGGTGGCAACCATGTCGCTCACCCTGCGCCATGGCACAGGCACAGGCACAGGTTCGGGTGCTGAGCCCAGCACCAGCGCACCCTCGTCTGCCAGCCGCGGCCACCGCCGCTTCTGGCTCTGTGCCGTGGCCAGCGCAGCCCTGGTGGCGTGGTTCTCGCTGCGGCGAAGCGGCCAGCCCTTCACCCTGGTGGCGAACGATCTGATCGTCGCCGGCGGCGTGCTCGCGGCCTCCGTCGGTTACGTGCAGGGCGCCAAGGTCACCCGCGCCATGGGGGCCGAGCGGGCCATCTGCTGGGTCACGCTGCTCACACTGCCCATCAGCCTGCCCATCACCCTGGCCACCTGGCCCACCACCCCCGTGCCTGCCAGCGCCTGGGTGGGCCTGGGCTACCTGGGTCTGGTGTCCATGTGGGCCGCGTTCTTCGCCTGGTACCGCGCCCTGGACTGGGGCGGCCCGCTGAAAGTGAGCCAGACCCAGGCCTTCCAGCCCTTCTTCTCCATCGCCCTGGCCTGGCCTCTGCTGGGCGAACCCCCCGACGCCCCCACCCTGGCCTTCGCTGCGGCCGTGGTGGCACTGGTGGTGGTGGGAACGCGGCGCTGAGTTCGGGCTGAAGGGTCTCGCCGCACACTCCATCAGAAGGACTGGCGTCGCGCGAATGTCTCGCGCAAGAACCAGAGGCTATTTCTTGTGGGTACACTAAAGAAATGCGCTTGACGTATGACCCAGCCAAGAGCGAGCGCAACCAGGCGGAGCGGGGCATGCCCTTCGCGCTCGCATCAGACTTCGACTGGAGTCGCGCGCTGATCGTGGAAGACACCAGGCAGCCATACCCTGAGCGGCGTTACCAGGCGCTCGGGTTCATCGAAGAGCATTTGTGCATGTTGGTGTTCACGCCGATAAGAGGGGCCGTTCACGTCATCAGCCTGCGCAGAGCCAACCAACGCGAAAGGACCCGATATGCCGCGCAAACCCAACCCTGAGCGTATTGACGCTGATGCCCCAGAAGCTACGGCCGCATGGTTCGCCCAAGCACGGCCCGCCAAGGACGTGCTGGCTGAAATCGTGGGCGCCGAGGCTGCGAAGGACATGCTCAAGCCCAGGAGAGGCCGGCCTGCTCTGGATCACCCCAAGGAGCACGTGAACATTCGTCTGGATGCAGACGTGGTGGGAGCTTTCAGACAGGGTGGCGTGGGCTGGCAGACCCGCATCAACAACGCCCTGCGTGATTGGCTGAAGGCCCACCCCACAGCGCGGGATGCGTGAACAGTTGCTCTACCGGCATTGACCCCCCACAGCCCCGACTCAAGCTGAAGGCGCGCTGATCGCCCAGCAATATGCCGAAACCATGGTGGCGGCTCACCCCACCCGCCGCCGCTCCATCCACGCCAGCAACTCGCCCACCACGCCACGAGGCATGGCCACGACGGTGAGGATGAACAGGGCGCCCAGGGCCAGCAGCCAGTAGGGGCCGAGCGTCTGCGACAGCCAGGACTCGGCCAGGCGCACCAGCAGCGCTCCCAGACAAGCCGCCACCAGCGAGTTGCGCCCCCCCACCGCCACCCAGATCAGGACCTCAGCCGACACGGCAAAGCCGATGAGCGGCGGCGAGGCGAAGTTGAACTGTGTGACGAACAGCGCCCCAGCCAGTCCCGCCACCGCGCCACCCAGCGCGAAGGCGCGGGTCTTCTCCCGGGCCACGTCGATGCCCAGGGCCTGCGCGCGCACCTCGTGGTTACGGATGGCCAGCAGCGCACGGCCGCGCCGGGAACGCGCCGCCCGCACCAGCAGAGCCACCGCAAGCGCCAGGACCGCCAGCAGCAGGTAGTACACCGCCCGCTCGTCCGTGAGTTCCTCGTCGCCGGGCACACCCGGGCGCAATGAGGGAACACCCATGAGACCGTTGAGGCCGCCCAGCCAGTCCCAGTTGATGGCGATGCGCTCCGCGATGAAGGCCACGGCCAGCGTGACGATGCCGAAGAAGGCACCGGCCAGGCCGCGGGCCGAGAACAGCAAGGCCCCCAGCGCGGCTGCGGCCAGCGCCGCCAGCAACACGCCCGCTCCCAGCCCCAGCCAGAACGTCAGCACTTCGGGCAGCAGCGCCGCCCCGGGCACCTTGCCCAGGGTCACCACGCTCATCGCATAGGCGCCGATGCCGAAGAACACCCCCTGCCCCAGGCACAGCAGCCCGCAGTGGCCCCACACCCAGGCCAGGCTGGCGGCCAGCAGCATGTAGCAGAAGTAGCGCGCGAACTCGGCCAACTGCCAAGTGGGCAGCACCAAGGGCAGCACCAGTGCCAGGGCCAACAAGGCAAGGCCCAGGCGAACCTCCGCGTCGGCACCGTCCCAGCGCGATCGCAGCGTCTGCGCGCTCATACCCGCCTGCGCGTGCGCGCCATCAGCCCTTGCGGGAACAGCCGGATCAGCACGATGGCCAGCGTGAACACCACGCCTTGCGCCCACACGGGCGAGAAGAAGGTGGACACCAGGTTGTCGGTCACGCCCACCGCCGTGGCACCGGCCAGCGGCGCCGCCACGCTGCCCAGCCCGCCCACCAGGATGGACAGGAAGGCTGGCACCAGGAAGCCCAGGCCCATCTGCGGGTCCAGCGACACCAGCGGCGCCATCACGGCGCCGGCCAGTCCCGCCAAGCCCGCCCCGAAGGCGAAGGTCAGGCGGTCCAGACGCCGGGTGTGGATGCCCAGGCAGGCGGCCATGGACCGGTTGGCAATCACGCTGCGCGCCGACAGGCCCCATTCGGTGCGGAAGAACACCCAGAAGGTCAGGCCCAGCGTCACCAGCGTGACGGCCATGATGAACAGGCGGTACAAGGGATAAGGGGCGCCCAGCAGTTCCACGCTGGCCGGCAGCGGGTTGGGCACCGAGTAAGAGCCCGGGCCGAACAGCAGCACCATGCCCTGCTTGAGCAGGAGCGACAGGCCCCAGGTGGCCAGGATGGTGTCCAGCAGCCGGGTGTAGACCCGGCGGATCAGCAGTTCTTCCACCACCAGCCCCAGCAGGGCCACCACCAGCGGCGCCAACAGCATCCCCAGGCCCACCGGCAAGCCCGCCTGGTGGCAAAGCAGAACCACGTAGGCGCCGATCATCATGAACTCGCCGTGAGCCATGTTGATGACGTTCATGAGCCCGAAGACGATGGCCAGGCCCAGGGCCACCAGCATCAGGATCAGCGTGTAGTTCGCGGCGTCGAGGACGACTTGGAGAAGGCTGGCGGTCATCGATCAAATGCCCAGGTAGCGCTCGACGAGGCCCGGGTCTTCGCGCACCGCCGCCGATGGCAGGGTCTCGCGCACCACGCCGGCCTCCATGAAGGCCACACGGCTGCACAGGCGCAGCACTACGTCCACGTTCTGCTCCACCAGCAGCAGGCCCATGCCGGTGGCCTCGCACAGCGCGTCTAGCGCCTGCACGATCTCGTTCACCACCGAAGGCTGCACGCCTTCCAGCGGCTCGTCCAGCATCAGCAGCGCCGGGTGCGACACGATGGCCCGCCCGATGGCCAGCTGTTGCTGCTGGCCACCCGACAGCGCGCCGGCGCGCTCCTGCAGCCGGCCGGCGAGGAAGGGGAAGGCACGCAGCGCCACCGACAGGTCGCGCGGGCCAGACCGCGACCCTTGCAGGCCCAGAAGACCTGTGAGCAGGTTCTGCTCGACCGTGAAGTCTGCAAAGAGCTCACGGCCCTGCGGTACGCAGGCGAGCCCCAGCCGAGCCACGGCAAAGGTGGGCATGCGCCGCAGGTCCTGCCCGGCAAAGGACATCGCCCCCTGGGCCACGCGGGTCAGCCCCATCACGGTGCGCAGCAGCGTGGTCTTGCCTGCGCCGTTGCGCCCGAGCAGGCCGACGCGCTCACCCGGCAGCACCTGCAGGTCCACACCGTGCAGTTCAGTGCCCTCGCCGTAGCCAGCCACCACGCCGGCCAGGGCCAGACCCTGTGCGTTGCGGGGTGGCTCAGGCATGGGCACCGAGGTAGGCCTCGCGCACCTGCGGCAGGCGTCGTACCTCGTCGAACAGACCATCGGCCACCACGCGGCCGGCCAGCATCACCACCACGCGCGCACCCAGGGCCTGCACGAAGCGCATGTCGTGCTCCACCACCACCACCGCGGTGCCTGATTGCTCGGCCAGACGCCGTACCAGAGCTGCGGTGGCCAGGGTCTCGGCACCGGTCATGCCGGCGGTGGGCTCGTCCAGCAGCAGCAGGCGCGGGGCCTGCGCCAGCAGCATGCCGATCTCCAGCCACTGGCGCGCGCCATGCGGCAACCGCCCCGCGGGCATCTGGGCACGGTCCGCCAGCTGGATCTGCTGCAGCAGGAAGGGCAGGTCAGGCGGGCTGGACGAAGAGGAGGTCGAAGGGGGCAGCCCGAAGCAGGCCACCTCCAGGTTTTCCTGCACGGTCAGGTCCTCGAACACGCTGGGCACCTGGAACTTGCGGGCGACGCCCAGCCGCGCCACGTGGTGCGGGGCCAGGCCGACGAGGGGCCGTCCGTTCAAAGCCACCTCGCCGCTGCTGGGGGGCAACTGGGCGGTGATGACGTTGAACAGCGTGGTCTTGCCGCAGCCATTGGGACCGATGACGCAGACCTGCTCGCCAGGGGCCACCTCCAGGCTCACCCCGTCAAGCGCCCGTACCCCGCCAAACTCGCGGGTCACGGCCCGCACGCTCAGCAAGGCGTCACCTTCGAGCAGACTTGGGCAGGAAGGGCCTGGACCAGGCCCGCACGCTCACTTCTTGCAACCGGCCTGCGGCGCCAGGGTGCCCATGGATTCCACCACCGACAGGCCGGCGCCCTCGGTCTTGGCCAGATACATGTTGAAGCTGGCGTGGTGGTCGGCCTTGCCGATGGTCATCTTGCCCGTGGGGATGTCCATGGACAGGCCTTCCAGCCCGCTCACCAGGGCCTCACGGTCGATCTTGCCGGCCTTCTTCAACGCCGCCTCCACCGCCTTGATGGCGTTGTAGTGCGTCATCACGTAGTGCGAGATCGGGGCCTTGTCGCCGGCGCTCTTCTTCACGCGGGCCACGAAGTCAGCCACCTTGGGATCCTTGATCGAGGCCGCGAACGGCACCGTCACCCACATGTTCTGGCCCTTGCCCTCGCCGAAGGCGCCGAGGTAGGTCTCGGCAAAGCCGAGGAAGCCCACCGTCACGTCCTTCATCAGGCCGAAGTCCTCGGCCTGCTTGATGAAGGTGATGCCATCGGCCCCGGGCAGCGCCTTGAGCACGACCTTGGCGCCGCTGTCCTTGATGCGGCGGATGATGGGCGTGAACTCCTTGGTGCCGAAGGGCACGAACTCCTTGCCCGCCACCTTGCCGCCCATCTTCTTGATCAGGGCCTCGGCCTGCTCGAACATCTTCTGCGGCCACACGTAGTCGGCACCGAAGAGGTAGAAAGAGTCGCCAGCGCGCTTCTTCAGCTCGGGCAGCAACTTCTCCAGTTCCTGGTTGGGCACGGTATTGAAGCTGAAGAGATACCGGTCGCACCCGCCGCCTTCGTAGTTGGTGGCGTACAGCAGCGGCGTCTTGCCCTTCTTCACCGCCGGCATCATGGCGTCGCGGTTGCTGGAGGTGATGGGGCCGATGAGGGCCAGCACCTGGTCCCTCTGGATCAGCTGCGTGGTGCGCTCCACGGCCGTCTTGGGGTCGGTCTTGTCGTCCTGGTACAGCACTTCCACCTTGCTGCCCAGAATGCCGCCGGCGGCGTTGATCTCGGCCACGGCGAGATCGATGCCGATCTTGGCCTGATTGCCGAAGAGCTCCAGCCCGCCGGAGAACGGCAACACCGCCCCGATGCGAATAGGCCCTTTCTGCGCGAACACGGGCAGGCTGAAAGTGGAAGCGGCAGCGGCGGCAAGGCCCGCACCGAGAACATGGCGACGTTGGTTCATGGCATGGGGCTCCTGAGGCTCATGAAGGGGTTCGGCGACCCACCCACCAGGCCGCCAAAGACGCCCCGCCCGGCAGAACCGCCGCAGCGAGTACTCGATCGATTATGGGCGTCCGCCCGGGCCGCGAACAGCCCGATCCCCCGCCTGGCGCACCCGAGAAAACCCGAAGCGACCAGAGGAGTCACGTGGAGCCCGCGACAGGGGCCGGGCCGCTGCCGATTGACGGACTCGCCACACCCATGGGAAGCTCAAGCCATGCAAGAGATTGACCGGACCCACGATGCCCTGCTCGTCATCGACGTGCAGAACGATTTCTGTCCTGGAGGGGGTTTGGCCGTCGCGGCAGGTGATGCCGTGGTCCCCGTGATCAACGGCTGGATGCCACGGTTCGACGAAGTACTGCTCACGCAGGACTGGCACCCGCCAGGGCATCGGTCCTTCGCCAGCGCGCACCCGGGCCGCACTCCCTTCGAGACAGTGCCGATGCCCTACGGCGCGCAGACCCTGTGGCCTGACCACTGTGTGCAGGGCACGCCGGGCGCCGACTTCCACCAGGGGTTGAACACCACGCCGGCGCGCCTGGTCATCCGCAAGGGCTTCCGCCCGGGCATCGACTCCTACTCGGCCTTTTTCGAGAACGACCGCCAGACCCCCACGGGTCTGACCGGCTATCTGCGTGAGCGGGGACTGAAACGGCTGTTCCTGTGCGGACTGGCCACCGACTATTGCGTGGCCTACTCGGCCCTGGACGCCCGTGCCCAGGGCTTCGAGGTGACCGTGCTGCTGGACGCCTGCCGCGCCATCGATCTGGCCGGCTCGCTGGCTGTGGCGCTGGAGCAGATGCGCTCGGCGGGTGTGGCCGTGATCGCCTCCTGAGATCACGGGGCTGCGCGACCCGAAGCCCTCAGCCAGCGGTGGTGGCCTTCAGGCGCAGGCTGCGCCGCCACAGCGTGATCACGATGGTCAGGTTCAGCAGGTTCCAGGCCAGGCCGTTGACGAAAGCTGCGGTGTAAGAGCCGGTCCAATCGAACACCTGGCCCGACATCCAGCCGCCCAAGGCCATGCCCAGCATGGTGAACATCAGCACGGTGCCCACCCGGGCGCCGGCCTCGGCCGGCGGAAAGTACTCCCGCACGATGATGGCGTAGCTGGGCACGATGCCGCCCTGGAACAGGCCGAACATCGCCGAGATGATGAACAGCGAGGTCATCGAGTCGAAGGGGATGAACAGCAGCAGCGCCACGCCCTGCAACACCGAGCCCAGCAGCAAGGTGCGCAGGCCGCCGATGCGGTCGCAGATCAGGCCGGAGATCAGCCGGCTGACCACGCCGAAGGCCAGCATCAGCGACAGCATCTGCGCCCCGCGCGCCGCGCCATAGCCGAGGTCGCCGCAATAGGCCACGATGTGCACCTGCGGCATGGACATGGCCACGCAGCAGGCGAGGCCTGCCACGCACAGCAGGGCCTGGGCCTGGCCCATGGACAAGCCAAACGGCTGCCCTGAGCGCTGCGCCAGGGCGGAGCTGGAGGAATCCGCCGACGCCGGGCCCTGGGCGGCCGCGCCCGCCACCGCAGTGGGTGGTCGCGGCCGCAAGGCCAGGGCCAGAAGCGGCAAGGTCACCGCACACACCACCGCCAGCACACCATAGGCGGTGCGCCAGCCTGAGGTTTCCACCAGGTGCTGCACGATGGGCGGCCACACCGCGCCGGCCAGGTAGTTGCCGCTGGCACAGATGCCCACCGCGATGCCGCGGCGCCGCACAAACCACAAGGAGGTGTCGGCCACCAGCGGGGCAAAGGTGGCCGAGCAGCCGAACAGGCCCATCCCGATGCCGTGCGCCAGCGCGAACAGCCAGATGTCGGGCGCCATGGCCGCTGCCAAGAAGCCCAGGCCCAGTCCCGCCGCACCGATGAACAGCGGCACCGTCACCCCAAAGCGGTCGGCCAGGCGGCCCATCAGGATGCCGCCGAAGCCAAAGCCGATCATCAGCATCGTGTACGGGATGGACGCCTCGGAGCGGCCGACGGCGAACTCCGCCTGCACGGCTGGCAGTACCACGGCCACCACGTACATGGCGCTGCTGCCCACCGTCATCAGGCCCAGGGTGGCCACCAGGCGCCACCAGGCGTAGGCGCTGTCGGCCTCGCGCTGGGGCGTGCTCAAGCGGCCTCCCCCGCCGAGCCGGTGGGCTCCGCGGCCTCCGCCACCGCGGCCGCCCAATCGTTCAGCTCGCCCAGCACGGCCTCGGCTCGCTCGTCATCGCGCTCCATGGCCTGCTCGGCCAGGGAGTCCAGTTGCTGCATCCAGGCCTGCAGCGTGGGCCCGCCGCCCTCGCCTTCGTGCAGGCGCCCATGGCAGTGCATCTGCCAGCGCTGGCGCTCCTCGGCGCTCAGCGTGCGGGCGAAGTTGCGCGCCCGGTAGCGGAACAGCAGCTCCTCCAGGCGACCGTCGCGAAAGTGGGGGCGCTCTTTCGCCAGGGCCTCCGGAGCCGAGCCCCGCAGACGCGCCAGCGTGGCCCGGTCGGCATCACCTACAAAGGCGCCGTAGAGGTCTTCGTCCACGTCCACGGGGCCGTTTACCGCCGGCCGGGCGTAGACCTCGGGCCAGACGCCTGCCATCTCGCCGGTGAGGCGGGCGGCGGTTTCGGCATGGCGCCAGGCCAGCGCCTTGTCCACGCCCCAGCGCTCGGCCTGCGCAGCACTCAGCGTGTCCAGCTGGCGGATCACCACGGGGCTCTTGTTGAGGTGGATGGTCTTGACGGGCAGCCGCGTCACGCCCTCGGGCAGGTCGTCCTGGCGCGTGAACATGCGCAGGCGCAGCGTGGCGGCGTCCAGCGTCAGGAGCTCGGAAGGGTCGTGCGCGAGGTCCCACACGATGACCTCGTTCTTGTTCTGCGGGTGCGGGGCGAGCGGAAAGACCACGGCCAGGCAGCCGCGCTCAGCCGGGTACATGCCCGAGATGTGCAGCACGGGGTGGCCCATCACCAGTTCGGCCTGCACCGCCGCCTTGCTGCGCAGCTTCAGGCAGAAGTCCCACAGCCGGGGCTGTCGCGTCTTCACCAATCGGGCCAGGGCGATGGTCGCCCGCACGTCCGACAGCGCATCGTGCGCCGCCTCATGCGTCAGGCCGTTAGCGGCGGTGAGGTGCTCCAGCTTGAAGCTGGGCTTGCCGTCGGGGTGGCGCGGCCATTCCATGCCTTGCGGCCGCAACGCGTAGGCGCAGCGCACGGTGTCCATCAGATCCCAGCGGCCACAGCCGTTCTGCCATTCGCGGGCATAAGGCTCGATCAGGTTGCGCCAGAACAGAAAGCGCGTGACCTCGTCGTCGAAGCGGATGCTGTTGTAGCCCACACCCACCGTGCCGGGGCGCGACAGTTGGCGCTCGATCTCGGCGGCAAAGGCGTGCTCGGGCACGCCGCGCGAGCGCGCCAGCTGCGGGGTGATGCCCGTGATCAGGCAGCTTTCGGGGTCGGGCAGGCGATCCAGCGGGGGCTGGCAATAGAGGGTGACGGGCGGCTCGATCTCGTTCAGATCGGCATCGGTGCGAACCCCTGCAAACTGCACTGGCGCGTCCCGGCGGGGGACCTTGCCGAAGGTCTCGTAGTCGTGCCAGAAAAAGCTGAAGTCCGCCGTCACAGGCGCCGCGCCACCACGCTGCCGATGGAATAGCCCGCGCCAAAGGAGCAGATCACGCCCAGGTCGCCAGACTGCAGGTCGGCCCGGTGCTCGTGGAAGGCGATGATGGAACCGGCTGAAGCCGTGTTGGCATAGGTGTCCAGGATCAGCGGCGCCAGGTCGTTGCCCACCTCGCCACCGGTGAGCTTCTTGATCACCAGCTGGTTCATGCCCAGGTTGGCCTGGTGCAGCCAGTAGCGCCGCACTTGCGCGGGCTGGTGGCCCAGGTCCGCCAGGTGCTGCTCGATGTGGGCGGCGGCCATGGGCACCACCTCCTTGAACACCTTGCGGCCTTCCTGGCGGAAGGTCTTGTCGCGGGCGTCGGGGTCGGTGTCCTCGCAGCGGTTCATGAAACCCGCGTTGTTGCGGATGTTGTTGGAGAACTGGGTCACCAGCTTCGTGCCCAGCACCTGCCAGCGGTCGGCTGCAGTGGCGGTGTCGGCGGCCTCCACGATCAGCGCCGTGCAGACGTCGCCGAAGATGAAGTGGCAATCGCGGTCTCGCCACTCCAGGTGGGCCGAGGTGATCTCGGGGTTCACCACCAGCACGCAGGAGGCCGTGCCGCAGCGGATGGCGTTGACCGCCTGCTCCAGCGCAAAGGTGGCCGAGGAGCAGGCCACGTTCATGTCGAAGCCGTAGCCCCGGGCACCAAGGGCCTGCTGGATCTCCACCGCCATGGCCGGGTAGGCGCGCTGCATGTTGGCCGCCGCGCACAGCACGGCATCGACCTGCGCGCCCTCCTTGCCCGCCGCCTGCAGGGCCTGGCGGCCTGCCTCCACGGCGATCTCGGCCATCAGCGACAGCTGGTCATCCGACCGCGGCTCGAAATGCGGCCGCATGCGCTGCGGGTCCAGGACACCCTGCTTGTCGATCACGTAGCGCTGGCGGATGCCCGAGGCCTTCTCGATGAACTCCACCGAGGAGCCCACCATAGGTTCCACCTCGCCCGCGGCAATGCGCTGCGCGTTCTTCTCGTTCTGCAACGCGGCGTAGGCGTTGAAGGCCTCCACCAGCTCCGCGTTGGTGATGATGTGCGGCGGCCGGTACAGGCCGGTGCCGGAAATGACGACGTCTTTCATGGGCGGCAGTGTAGGCAGGGCCGCCCCGGGGCCGCATCGGCGCGAACCCGAAGGGGGCCTACTTCGCCTTGCGCCCCGCGCTGCCGGGGGTCTTGGCCGGTGCCGCGGTCTGCTGCAGGGCCTGCGACATGCCGATCAGCACGCCGCTGACCATGGCCGAATAGCTCTCGGCCAGGACCTGGGCCGCCCGCATGCTGGCGGCACGGCTGGAGCGCACGGCGCTGTGCATCTGGTCGACCATCTGCTCCACCGTGGCGGCGGCCTGCGCACCGGCTGCAGTGCCGCCCGCCTGCTGCATGCGCTGCAGCACCTGGCCCCAGGCCTCGCCCAGCGGGGCGCCGGCGGCGCCACTGGCGGCCTTCTTCAGCGCAGCGACCATGGAATCCTCGAAGTGCTCCAGATCGTCCAACGCCTTGCGCAGGTGCTTCTCGCGCAGGTCGGCGCCCTGGGCGGCCAACTGCTGCAAGGCCGCGCGGTGCGCCTCCACGGCCTTGAGCAGCGCGTCGTCCATGCCCGCCACGGCCTTGTCGAGCATCGCCTCGACGTCCATGCCCGGGTTCAGGTTGCGTGCCGCGCCCGTGCTGGCCGCTTCGGCCACCGACTTGACCGCCGCGCGCACGTTCTTCATCGTCATCTCACGGCCCTGCAGGGCTTGAAGCGTGGCGGCGTGAACGGCCTCGCGCAGCTGGGTGCTGTGCTGGGTGGTGGCATTCTCGAAGGCGCTGATCAGCGCGTCCTGGTCGAACAAGGTCTTGGCCATGGTGCTGGTCTCCTGTGGATGGTCGCTCTTGGGAGGACTCGCATGGTGGCACCTCCAGCCCCTTGCGGGCAAGCCCCGGCACCCAAGTCCCGGCACCGACATGGGACGATGGGCTGGCGTCAGCTTCCTGCGCACCCGAAACCAGGCCACGCACGGGGATCTCTGCCGCCCAGGGCGCCTGCGGTCGCACGACCCCAGGCGCAACATAATCCGCAGCTGCCCATTCCCCTCGCCCTGCCGTCCCTGGAGCCCTGCCCCGATGACCCGCGTCTTCAACTTCAGCGCCGGCCCCGCCGCCCTGCCCGAACCCGTGCTGCGCCAGGCGTCCGAAGAGATGCTGGACTGGCATGGCAGCGGCGTGTCCGTCATGGAAATGAGCCACCGCGGCAAGGAGTTCATGTCCATCCACGCGCAGGCCCAGGCCCTGCTGCGCGAACTGCTGGACATCCCCTCGAACTACAAGACCCTGTTCATGCAGGGCGGCGCCATCGCCGAGAACGCCATCGTCCCGATGAACATGCTGCGCGGCAAGGCCAGTGCCGACTACATCGACACGGGCGAATGGTCGCGCCGCTCCATCGAGGAGGCCCGGCGCTACGGCCGCGTGAACGTGGCCGCCACCGCCCAGGCCAGCGGCTACACCACCATCCCTGCGCGAGAGACCTGGCAGCTCGACCCGCAGGCCGCCTACGTCCATATCTGTTCCAACGAAACCATCGGCGGCGTGCAGTACCACTTCACCCCCGACGTGGGCGAGGTGCCGCTGGTGGCCGACATGTCCAGCGAGATCCTCTCGAAACCGGTGGACGTGTCGAAGTACGGCCTGATCTACGGTGGCGCGCAGAAAAACATCGGCCCGGCGGGCCTGACCATCGTGATCGTGCGCGAGGACCTGCTGGGCCACGCCCAGCCCTGCACGCCCAGCGCTTTCGACTACGCCGTGGTGGCCGAACATGATTCGATGTTCAACACCCCGCCCACCTATGCGATCTACATCGCCGGCCTGGTGTTCCAGTGGCTGAAGGACCAGGGTGGCATGGCCGCGATGGCACAGCGCAACGAAACCAAGGCGCGTCTGCTTTACGACTACCTGGACGCCAGCGCCTTCTTCTCCAGCCCCGTGGACCCGGCCTGCCGCTCGTGGATGAACGTGCCCTTCAAGCTGCGCGATCCTGCCTTGGACGAGGCGTTTCTGAAGGGCGCACAGGCGCGCGGCCTGGCACAGTTGAAGGGCCACCGGCTGGTGGGCGGCATGCGGGCCTCGATCTACAACGCCATGCCGCTGGCAGGGGTGCAGGCGCTGGTGGAGTGGATGCGCGAGTTCGAGGCGCAGCACGGCTGAGCGCCCTGTCGCAACGCCCACCCCACTGAGAGCTTGTGAAGTATCCCCAGGCGCGGCCCCATGACACCGAATGCCACAGCCTCTGACGCCGTCCTTGACCCAGGCTACGAGCTGACCGCCTTCCGTGATGCGGTGCGCGCCTGGGTGAGCGCCGAGGTGGCCCCCTTCGTGACCGCCTGGGACGAGGCAGGCACCTTCCCGCGAGAGCTGTACCGGCGGGCCTCGCAGATGGGCCTGCTGCAACTGGGCTACCCCGAAGCCCTGGGCGGCACGCCCTGCCCCTTCGCCTTCCGCCTGGCCGCGGCGCAGGAGGTCGCGCGGGCGGGCAGTGGCGGGCTCATGGCCAGCCTGTTCTCCCACAACATCGGCCTGCCGCCCATCGTGGCCCATGCCCACCCGGGGCTGCAGCAGCGCATCGTGCCGCCCGTGCTGGGCGGGGAAGCCATCGCCGCCCTGGCCATCACCGAACCCGGTGGCGGCTCGGACGTGGCCCGGCTGCGCACCACGGCGCGGCTGGAGGGCGGACAGTGGGTGATCCAAGGCGAGAAGACCTTCATCACCTCCGGCCTGCGGGCCGACTGGCTGACGGTGGCCGTGCGCACGGGTGGTCCGGGCGCCAGCGGCATCTCCCTGCTGGCCGTGCCGGGCGACAGCCCCGGCCTGCAACGCAGCGAGCTGAAAAAGATGGGCTGGTGGTGCAGCGACACCGCCCACCTGCGCTTTGACGGCGTGCGCGTGCCGGCGGATCACCTGATCGGCGAGGAGAACGCAGGCTTTCGCATGATCATGGCCAACTTCAACGGCGAGCGCCTGCTCATGAGTGCCGGGGCCTGCGCGTTTGCACAGGTGTGCCTGGACGAGGCCCTGGACTGGGCCCGGCAGCGCAAGACCTTCGGCCAGGCGCTGGTGGAGCACCAGGTGGTGCGCCACAAGCTCATGGACATGCGCATGCACCTGCGCGCCAGCGAGGCGATGCTGCAGGACGTGACCGCGCGCTTCGAGGCCCACCCGGCCAACCCCGAGACCGTGGCCGACCTGTGCCTGCTGAAGAACCAGACCACCCAGACCCTGCAGCACTGCGCCGACGCCGCGGTGCAGATCCTGGGCGGCATGGGCTACATGCGCGGCACCAAGAGCGAGCGCATCTACCGCGAGGTCAAGGTCATGATGATCGGCGGCGGCGCCGAGGAGATCATGAAAGAACTGGCGGCCAAGCAGCTCGGCCTGTGAGGCTTCAAGCGCTGTCATCCACCTGAACACCCGTCTGCACCGGACACCCCATGGAAGTCTCCTTCAGCCAGGAAATCGAGTCGCTCAAACTGGGCGACGGTGACACCTTTCACGGCGAGGGCATCCTCGCCGTGACGAAGGCGCTGCTGCAATCGGGCGTGTCCTACGTCGGCGGCTACCAGGGGGCGCCGGTGTCGCACCTGCTGGATGTGATGGTGCAGGCGCGTGATTACCTGGACACCCTGGGCGTGCACGTGGAGGCCTGCGCCAACGAGGCCTCGGCCGCGGCCATGCTGGGTGCCTCGCTGCACTACCCGCTGCGCGGCGCCGTCACCTGGAAGTCCATCGTCGGCACCAACGTGGCGGCGGACGCGCTGTCCAACCTGTCCTCACCCGGCGTGACGGGCGGCACGCTCATCGTGGTGGGCGAGGACTACGGCGAGGGCGCGTCGGTGATCCAGGAGCGCACCCACGCTTATGCACTCAAGAGCGGCATGTGCCTGTTGGACCCGCGGCCCGACCTGCCCCGCCTGGTGGAGATGGTGGAGCAGGGCTTCGGCTTGTCCGAGGCCTCCAACATGCCGGTGCTGCTGGAACTGCGCATCCGCGCATGCCACGTGCGCGGCAGCTTCCAGGCCAAGGACAACCGGGCGCCTGCCATCAGCACCCGCGCCCTGATGGCCGAGCCGGCGGGCTTCGACTACATGTGCCTGGCCCACCCGCCCGTCACCTTCCGCCAGGAAAAGCTGAAGGTGGAGCAACGCATCCCGGCCGCGCGCCGCTACATCGTCGAGCACGGCCTGAACGAGCTGATGCCGGGCGAGCGCGAGGAGCTTGGGCTGATCGTGCAGGGCGGCGTCTGGCCCGCGCTGCAGCGCGCGATGCAGCAGCTGGGCCTGGCCGATGGCCGCGGCAACGCCGAGATCACCGTGCTGGTGATGAACGTGGCCTACCCCGTGGTGCCCGAGCAGGTGGTGGGTTTCTGCGCCGGCAAGCGTGCCGTGCTGCTGGCCGAGGAAGGCCAGCCCGAGTACCTGGAGCAGGAGATCGCGCTGCACCTGCGGCGCGCCGATGTGCAGACCCGCCTGCACGGCAAGGACCTGCTGCCCAGCGGCGGCGAGTACACGGTGGAAGTGCTGGCCCGCGGCCTGCTGGCCTATGCCGACCAGCACCTGCCCGGCGCGGTGAGTGAGGAGGGCCGCCAGTGGCTGGCCGGCATCACGCAGCGCCGCGAGGCCGCCGCGGCCCTGCTGGCCAAGCCGCTGCCCGCCCGCCCGCCCACCTTCTGCGTGGGCTGCCCGGAGCGGCCGGTGTTCTCGGCGCTCAAGCTCGCGCAGCAGCAGGTGGGCGACCTGCACGTGGCGGCGGACATCGGCTGCCACGCCTTCGGCACCTTCGAGCCCTTCTCCATGGGCCACTCCATCCTCGGCTACGGCATGAGCCTGGCCAGCCGGGCGGGCGTCTCACCCATGATGCAGCGACGCACGCTGGCCATCATGGGCGATGGCGGCTTCTGGCACAACGGCCTGCTCACTGGCGTGCAGAGCGCCCTGTTCAACGGCGACGACGCCGTGCTGCTGATCTTCAAGAACGGCTACACCAGTGCCACCGGCACCCAAGACCTCATCTCCACGCCCGGCGCGTCCGACAAGGCCTCGGCCGACGACAAGGGGCGCAGCCTGGCCCACACCAACCGTACCATCGAAGCGGCGCTGCAAGGGCTGGGCGTCCAGTGGATGCGCACGGTGCACACCTACGAGGTGGAGCGCATGCGCGAAACGCTGGTGGAGGCCTTCACCAGCGACTTCAACGGCCTGAAGGTGGTGGTGGCCGAAGGCGAGTGCCAGTTGGAGCGCCAGCGCCGCCTGAAGCCTTGGGTGGCCGGGCTGCTGGCGCGCGGCGAGCGCGTGGAGCGCGTGAAGTACGGCGTGGACGAGGACGTGTGCAACGGCGACCACGCCTGCATCCGCTTGTCCGGCTGCCCCACCCTGGGCCTGAAGGACAACCCAGACCCGCTGAAGATCGACCCCGTGGCCACGGTGCTGGAGGGCTGCGTGGGCTGCGGCCTGTGCGGCGAGAACGCCCACGCCGCCACCCTGTGCCCCAGCTTCTACCGCGCCGAAGTGGTGCGCAACCCCCGCTGGGGCGAGCGCCTGGTGGACGGGCTGCGGCGCGCCATCACCTCGCTGCTGAGGGCGGCATGAACACCGTGAACGACGTGAATGCCGTGAACGTCATGAACAACCCCTCCCCGTCGCTCACCGCCCACGCCCCCGCGCAGAACGGGCGGGACCGCCCCCTCACCCTGCTCATCTGCGCCCTCGGCGGCGAGGGCGGCGGCGTGCTCACGCAATGGTTGGTGGACGCGGCACGCGGGGCCGGGCACCGGGCGCAGGCCACCTCCATCCCGGGCGTGGCGCAGCGCACGGGATCGACCACCTATTACCTGGAGTTCGACCCGCAGCGCGAGAGCGAACGCTCGGGCCCGCCGCTGGTGTTCAACCTGAGCCCCGTGCCCGGCGCGCTGGACGCGCTGGTGTCGTCGGAGCTGCTGGAGACGGCGCGCCAGGCCAGCAACGGCATGCTCAGCGCCGAGCGCACGCTGGTGCTCAGCTCCTCCGCCCGTACCCTCACCACCCTGGAGCGCATGGCGCCGGGCGACGGCCGCCTGGACGACGCCGCGCTGCGCAGGCTGTTGGAAGCCTTCAGCCGCGAGCATCAGGTGCTGGACATGGCGGGCCTGGCGCGCCAGCACGGCACCGTGGTGAGCGCCGTGATGCTGGGGGCGATCGCCGGCAGCGGCCTGCTGCCTTTCGAGCGCCGGCACTTCGAGGACGCCGTGAGGGCCGGGGGCGGCAGCCCAGCCGCCACCCAGGCCAGCCTGAGAGGCTTTGCCGCAGCATGTGACGAGGTAGCCGATGCGCGTACGCGCGGCGCCTTCGTGGCGCAGGTGCTCGGCACCGGCGCGGCGCCCGCCCAGGCGCAACCCGCCAGCGCCCCGCCCACCTCCACACCGGTTGGCGAGCCGTCCACCGCGGCCTCGTCCGCTGGCGGACGCCTGCTGGCCGCCGACACCCGCTTCCCCGCGTCTTTGCACCCCTTGCTGACCCTGGGATGCGACCGCCTCCTGGCCTACCAGGGCGCCGGCTACGCCCGCCTGTACCTGGACCGCGTGGCGGGCGTGCTGCAGGCGGAGAGGACAGGGCTTCCCGCCAACGCACAAGACCCGGCGCAGGACGACGTACCTATCACCCGCGAGACCGCCCGCGGCCTGGCCGTGTGGATGGCGTTTGACGACGTGATCCGCGTGGCCGAGCTCAAGAGCCGTGCGGCCCGACTGGAGCGCGTGCGCGGCGAAGCGCGTGCCGGCGCGCAGGACGTGCTCAAGGTCTTCGACCACTTCAAGCCCGGCGTGCCCGAGTTCGCCGCCCTGCTGCCCGCCGGGCTGGCCCGGCGCCTGCAGGCCTGGGACGCGCGGCGCCAGGCGCGGGGCCTGCCCGCCTGGGCCCTGCCGCTGAAGATCGGCACCCACACCATCACCGGCGTGCTGGCGCTGCGTGCGCTGGGCCTGCTCAAGCCCCTGCGCCCCTGGGGCAGCCGCTGGGCTGCAGAGCAGGCGCTGATCGAGCAGTGGCTGCAGGCCGTGCGCAACGGCACGCGCCAGCATGCCGGACTGGGCCTGGAATTGGCACGATGCTGCCGGCTGGTCAAGGGCTATGGCGGCACGCACGACCGCGGCCGTGAGCAGTTGCTGCACGTGCTGCAGCATCTGGCGCCCGCCGACGATGCACCGGCGCAGTCAGCGGCACAGGCGGCGCAAGCCGTGGCAGCGGCCCGCGAGGCGGCCCTGGCCGACGGCAGCGGCAAGGCCCTGGCCGACACGCTGCGCCGCCATGGTGCCCCGCCCCAACCGGTACGTGAGCAGCCCATCCGCTGGGTGCGCAAGCCGCCCAGAACATCACACAAGGCCGAGGTCTGAAGTTCACCGGATACCGTCGTCCGAAGGAGCCCACATCATGCAGATCCCCGTGCTGGAGAAGCGCCGCCTGCAAGCCCAGGTCATCAAGCCCATCTGGGAAGAACTGGTCACCCGGCTGGGGCATGAACAGGCGCGTGACATCCTGGACAAGGCCATCCGCCAAGCCGCCATCGAGGAAGGCCAGGCGCTGGCCACGGCCTCGCCCGGCGGCGACACCAGCATGCCCGCCTTCATCCGCCTGTACGACAACTGGAAGACGGGCGGCGCCCTGGAGACCACCACGCTTCAGGCCACCCCGGAGCGCTTCGACTTCGACGTCACCCGCTGCCGCTATGCCGAGATGTACCGCGAGATGGGCCTGGAAGCCATTGGCGACCTGCTCTCGTGCAACCGAGACGGCACCTTCGTGGAAGGCTACAACCCGGACATCACGATGGAGCGCGAACACACCATCATGCAGGGCCACGGGCGCTGCACGTTCCGCTACCGGATGAAGCCGGGCTCAGGGCAACTCTGACCCGTCGAAGTCCAGTTCCACCTTCGCCCCGTTGGGGTCGAAGCTGAAGAGTTGCCAGGTGCCGGCGCCCGCCTGGCGGCGCAGGTCGTAGCGCAGCCCGCGCTCATCGAACCGGGCCTTGACGGCTTTCAAGTCACTGGCGGTGAAGGCCATGTGATCGATCACGCCGGTGGCGGCAGCGGGCGCGGGCCGGTCCCAGTAGATGTGCAGCACGGCCTGCGTGCCCCCTGGGGCGTACAGCCAGGCTCCGGGAAAGCCCAGGTCCGGCCGGTGCCCTTCCGCCAGGCCCAGCAAGCCGCAGTAGAAGTCCAGCGTCGCCGCGCGGTCCTGCGCGGTGATGGTGAAGTGGTTCATGCCTTGGATCATGGAAGTCTCCTGCGCGGGTTCAAGCCACCAGAACCAAGGCCCCCGTGGTCTTGCGCGACTCCAGGCGCTCGTGGGCCCGGACCGCGGCCTCCAGGCTGTGGCGCTCGATGGGCGGCAACTTGATGCTGCCGTCGGCCAGGGCGTCCCACACCCGCTGCGCACGCTCGGCCAGACGGGCCCGCGTGGCCACATAGGCGAAGGCCACAGGGCGCGAGAAGGTGGCGGACTTGTGGACCAGCAGATTCGGATCGATGGGCTGCAGAGCACCACTGGCCTGGCCCAGGCTGATCCAGTGGCCGCAGGGCGCCAAGGCGTCGAAATTCTCCTGCCGCGCGGCGTCGCCCAGGCCATCCACGATGACGTCTGCACCGTCGCCAAAGTGTTGCCGCACGGCGTCGGCAAAGCGGTACTCGGTGGTGATGATCACGTGTTCGCAGCCGTGCTCACGCGCCAGGCGGGCCTTGTCTTCGCTGGAGACCGTGCCGACCACCCGCGCCCCCAGGCGCCGGGCCCAGGCGCACAGCAGCAGGCCCACGCCACCCGCCGCCGCATGCACCAGCCAGCGCGCGCCGGGCTGCACACGCCCCAGGTCGCGCAGCAGATAGTCCGCCGTCACGCCCTTGAGCAGCAGCGCGGCGGCCACTTCATCGTCCACGGCGGCAGGCAGCCGCACCACATGATCGGCCGCCACATTGCGCAGGCTGGCATAGGCGCCCGGTTGCGGGGCCATGTAGGCCACGCGGTCGCCGGGCATCAGACCGGTGACGCCTTCGCCCACGTCCAGCACCGTGCCGGCCGCCTCCATCCCTGGCGTGCCGGGCAAGGGCAACAGGGCGGGTATCCAGCCGCGGCGCAGGTAGACGTCGAAATAGTTCACGCCCATGGCGCGCTGGCGGATGCGCACCTGCCCCGGCCCGGGGGGCGGCACCTCGCCCTCCCCCACCACCAGCACCTCGGGCCCGCCGTAGCCGGACACCGTCACGCGGCGGCAGGTCTGCGGCAGGGCCACAGGCATGGGCGCACTGCCCGGGGCCCGAAGATCGGCGCCTTGCTGCAGATGCCGGCGCAGGTTCTCGAAACCGGCCTCGTACACGCCGTGGGCCACCATGTCGCGCAGTTCGCGCTCCTGGCCCGGCGGGGTGGCGAAGGTGGATTCCCAATGCCAGAAGGTGCGGCGCCCGTCGGTCACGGGCTTGAGCGTCACGGTGGCCACGTAGCGCTGCAGCGGCACCGTGGCCTCGACGATGCAGTAGGTGGACTTGTGCTGCACATCGTCCAGGGTGAGCAGCTGCTCGCGGATGAAGTTGCCGTCCTTGAGCCGGAAGGCGCGCACACAGCCCACCTGGGATGAGGCCTGCCCCGCTTCGATGCGGCTTTGGTCCACCACGGCGTGCCACTGGTCGTGGCTGTTGAAGTCGCGCAGCACCGCCCAGACGCGCTCGATGGGCGCGTCGATGATGGTGGAGCGGACGACCTTCTGCAGCACCAGCAGCCCCGGCCCGGTCAGCGGCGCGAGAAGTGGCGCTTCAAGGCGTCGAAGCCGCCTTGGAACACGCCGCCGCCGATGAGGTCGGTCAGCTCGCGCTCGCGGCCCTCGGCGCAGTCGAACTCGGCGCTCCACTCGGCAAAGCAGCGGTCGCCGTCGGTCACGGGTGTGAGCTTGAGCGTGGCCACATAGTGCTCCACGCCCATGGGGCTTTCCAGGATTTCGTAGGTGCAGGAGAAGTCGTAATCCGACAGCGCCAGCAAGCGCTCGCGGATCATGCCGCCATCGCGCGTGTGGAAGTGCCGGATGCAGCCCACGCGGTCAGCAGGCTGCTGGTTCTCGATGCGGCTGTCGGCAATGGCCGGGTGCCAGGAAGGCAGGCCATTGAAATCGCGGATGCGGGCCCACACCGTGTCGGCGCTGGCCTCGATGACGCTGGAAACGTAGAGGCGGATCACGCTGCAAACCTCCGGTGGCGCGCGGGCCGGCGCTTCATTCCTTGGCCTGCGCAGCGGCCGGCGGCAGCGCCGCGACCCCGGAGGCCCCGGCCGCCAGGCGGCCGATGTCGCCGCCCTCCAGGCCGATCTCGCGCAGCAACTGGTCCACGATGGGCGCCTGGGCGCGGAAGCGCAGCGCCGAGTTCACCACGTTGTCGGCAAAGCCGCCGCTGCCGGCATCCCCACCGCCACCCCCACCACCACCGCCCGCAAGTCCTTCCACGTGCAGGATCTTGATGCCCTCGATGCGCTCCATGGGCTTGACCGACTCGCGGATGATGGCCTCGGCCTTCTCCACCAGCTTCAGGCGCAGCGCCGACACCCGGGCCTCAGGCGACAGCACGTTCTGCGCCTCGTTCATCATGCGCAGGGCCTCGGCCTCGATCTCGGCGCGCACGCGGTGCGCCATGGCGCGGATGCGCTCGGCATCGGCATCGGCCTCGGCCTGGGCGCGGATGGCGGCGCCGCGGTCACCACTGGCCTCCTTCTCCGCGGCCGCAGCGGCGGTGATCTGCAGGGCCTCGCGCTCGACGGTCTGCTGGGCCCCGATGAGGTCGATGGCCTTCTTGCGCTGGGCCATCTCCACCTCGCGGGCGGTGAAGACCCGCTCCTCGGCGGCCACCGCCTGGGCGCGCGCCTCCTCGGCCTCGGCCTGGGCTTCGCTCTGGGCCTTGCTTTCACGGGCCACGGCGATGGCCCGCTGCTGCTCGGCCAGCTCCAGCGCCTTGCGGCGCTCGATCTCGGCGGCCTGGATCTCGCGCTCCTTGCGGATGCGTTCCTGCTCGATGCTCTGCTCGCTGCGGATGCGCGCTGCCTCGATGGCCTGGCGTGCCGCGATCTGTGCGCCCTCGGCGTCCTGGTCGCGCTGGGCCCGCTCGGTGGTCACCTCGGCGCGCTGGCGCGCTCGCGCCATCTCCACCTCGCGCTGTTGCAACAGGCGCGCGCTCTCGGACTCCAGGTCGATGGTCAGCGACAACTTCTCGGCCTCCAGGTTCTTGTTGCGGATGGCGATCAGCGTGTCTTGCTCCACGTCGTTGCGCTGCTTCTTGCGACGCTCGATCTGCTCGGTCAGCCGCGTCAAGCCCTCGGCGTCGAAGGCGTTGCTGGGATTGAAGAACTCCATCGAGGTCTGGTCCAGCTGCGTGAGCGAGGCCGCTTCCAGTTCCAGGCCGTTCTTGGTCAGGTCTTCGGCCACGGCTTCGCGCACCCGGCGCACATAGGTGCCGCGCTTTTCGTGCAACTCTTCCATGGTCATCTCGGCCGCCGCCGTGCGCAGGGCGTCGATGAACTTGCCTTCCACCAGTTCCTTCAGCTGCGCGGGCTCCATGGTGCGCAAGCCCAGGGTCTGCGCCGCCGCGGCCACGCTGTCGGCCTTGGCCGCCACGCGCACGTAGAACTCTGCGATCACGTCCACCCGCATCCGGTCTTTCGTGATGAGCGCCTTGTCGCGCCCGCGGCTGACCTCCAGGCGCAAGGTGTTCATGTTCACCGGGATCACGTCGTGCACGATGGGCAGCACGAAGGCGCCGCCGTCCACCACCACCTTCTGCCCGCCCAGACCGGTGCGCACGAAAGCGCGTTCCTTGGAACTGCGCAGGTACAGCCAGTGCAGCAGCCAGACGCCGATCGCGACGACGATCGCGACAACGATCAGACCCAGAATGAAGCTGCCGAATTCAGCGCCGCTCATGGTGCTCTCCTCTTGCTTGACTTGCGGGCGCCAGCTGTCGCGGGCGCGGCCTCCCGCCGGATGCGGGTGAAGGCCTGTGTGGTCTCGGTCAGCGCCACCTCGGTGGGCAGGCGCTCCATGGAACTGGCCCCGTAGAACCCATCGCAGCCGGGGCAGTGCTGCAGGATGAAGCGTGCGTCCTCGGGCGTGGCGATGGGCCCGCCGTGACACAGCACGAGCACGTCGCGCCGCTGCTTGCGCGCCGCAGCCGTCCAGCGGTTGATAGGCTCCACGCAGTCCTGCAGCTTCAGCGCGGTCTCCGCCCCGATGGCCCCGCCGGTGGTCAGGCCCATGTGGCACACCACGATGTCGGCGCCGGCCTTGGTCATGGCACGCGCCTCGTCTTCATTGAAGACGTAGGGGGTGGTGAGCATGTCGGCACGCGCTGCGCGGGCGATGAAGTCCACTTCCAGGCCGTAGCCCATGCCCGTTTCCTCCAGGTTGGACCGGAAGGTGCCGTCGATCAGACCCACCGTCGGGAAGTTCTGCACGCCCGAGAACCCCAGGTCGATCAGGCGGCGCAGGAACTGGTCCGGGATCATGAAGGGGTCGGTGCCGTTCACACCGGCCAGCACGGGCGTGTGGCGCACCACCGGCAGCACTTCACGCGCCATGTCGCACACGATCTCGTTGGCGTTGCCATACGCCAGCAACCCGGCCAGCGAACCGCGCCCGGCCATGCGGTAACGCCCCGAGTTGTAGATGACGATGAGGTCGATGCCGCCGGCTTCCTCGCACTTGGCCGACAGGCCCGTGCCGGCACCGCCACCGATGATGGGCTCGCCCCGGGCCACCTTGGCGCGCAAGCGCTTGAGCAGTTCCGTCCGTGCAATCCTGGGCATGCGTCGTCTTCTCCTGCAGGGGTCTCGGTTTCAGGCGCGCCGGGCTTCGCGGCCGGCACTGACCTCGTGCCAGGCGGCCACCAGCGCCTGCGCAAAGGCCTCGTCGTTGATGTGGTGGGGCAGGCGCAACAGGCGCCGATCCGCCCCGCTGCGAAAGCCCTTCTCGATCGTCTCGAACAGCACCTGGTTGGCCTGCGGGTCTTGGAAGGGCTGGCCCGGCCGGTCGATGGCCGACACACCACCCTCGGGGATCAGGAAGCGCACCGGCCCACGCATCGCATTGATCTTGGTCACCAGGAATTCGCCGATGGCACGGCACTCCTCGGCCGTGGTGCGCATCAGCGTGACCGTGGGGTTGTGGCGGTACAGGCGCCGGCCGCGGAACTTCTCGGGCACGCTGTCCCAGGCCCCGAAGTTGGCCATGTCCAGCGCCCCGCAGGAGCCCACCCAGGGCAGTGCATGCCGCGCGAACACGTCCAGCCGGTCCGGGCCGGCCGAGAGGGTGCCGCCCGCGATCTCG
>JBILSM010000205.1:0-4108 GCA_044372085.1 Rubrivivax sp. | reverse complement strand
TGCCCACCGTGATCGATGTGCTGGAGACGGTGGACTTCCACGCCGAGGAACTGCGGCCCGAGGACTTCGTCTTCGAAGGCTACAACGGCGTGATGTGCGTGGAAGCCGGCGGCCCGCCCGCGGGCACGGGTTGCGGCGGCTACGTGGTGGGCCAGACCGTCAAGCTGCTCAAGGAGCATCACCTGCTGGAAGACACCGACGTGGTGATCTTCGACGTGCTGGGCGACGTGGTCTGCGGCGGCTTTGCCGCGCCTCTGCAGCACGCCGACCGCGCGCTCATCGTGACCGCCAATGACTTCGACTCGATCTTCGCGATGAACCGCATCGTGCAGGCCATTGGCGCGAAGTCCAAGAACTACAACGTGCGCCTGGGCGGCGTGATCGCCAACCGCAGCGCCGCCACCGACCAGATCGACAAGTTCAACGATCGCATCGGCCTTCAGACCATGGCCCGCTTTCCGGACCTGGACGTCATCCGCCGCAGCCGGCTGAAGAAGTCCACGCTGTTCGAGATGGAGGCCTCGCCCGAACTGGAAGCCGTGCAGCAGGAGTACTTGCGACTGGCGGCCAAGTTGTGGGCCGGGGTGGAGCCGCTGAGCGCCACGCCACTGAAGGACCGGGACATCTTCGACCTGCTGGGATTCGACTGACCATGGACATGCGACAAGCCCAGTACCAGCAGCGCCGCGGGCAGATCGAAGACTACTTCGATCGCACCGCCGTCAAGGCCTGGGAGCAACTGACCTCCACGGCGCCCGTGGGACGCATCCGCGCCACGGTGCGTGCCGGGCGCGACCGCATGCGCGCTACCTTGCTGGACTGGCTGCCGGCCGACCTGCACGGCGCGCGCCTGATGGACGCCGGTTGCGGCACGGGGGCTCTGGCGGTGGAAGCGGCGCGGCGCGGCGCCGAGGTGGTGGCCATCGACCTGTCGCCCCAGCTCGTGGACGTGGCACGCCAGCGCATCGCCGCACTGCCCGACGGCACCGCCTTGCTGCAACGCATCGACCTGCGCAGCGGGGACATGCTGGACCCGGCCCTTGGCAGCTTTGATCACGTGGTCGCCATGGACTCGCTGATCCACTACTCCATGTTCGACGCCGTGCGCCTGCTGGAGGCCTGGTCGTACCGCACGCGCAGCTCCATTGCCTTCACCTTTGCGCCGCGCAACCCGCTGCTGGTGGCCATGCGCTCGGTAGGCCGGCTGTTCCCCAGCAGCAACCGGGCACCCTGGATCGAGCCCATGTCGGAGGTGGAGTTGCGCGCCATGATCCAGCGCTCGGCCGGGTTGGCAGACTGGCGCAGCGGGCGCACGCAGCGCATCGCCAGCGGCTTCTACACCTCCCAGGCCCTGGAGGTGGTGCGTTGAGCCTGGGCAAGCCGTCCAAAGGGCGCAAGCCCGTGGGGATGCGCGCCATCCAGGCGTGGTCGCGGCTGGGGCCGAAGTACCTGCCGTTCGCAGACGCCGCCAGTGCCGATCTGCCCTTGTCCCGCCTGTTGCGCCTGTCGCTGTTCCAGGTGACGGTGGGCATGGCCACGGCGCTGATGGTGGGCACGCTCAACCGCGTGATGATCGTGGAGCTGGGTGTAGCCGCCTGGCTGGTGGCCCTGATGGTGGGCCTGCCGGTGGTGGCCGCACCGCTGCGCGCCTTCACCGGGTTTCGCTCCGACACCCACCGCTCAGCCTTCGGCTGGCGCCGCGTGCCCTTCATCTGGACCGGCACGATGCTGCAGTTCTTCGGCCTGGCCATCATGCCCTTTGCCGTGCTGCTGCTGTCCGGCGGGGGTGCTGTCGAGGTGCCTGCCTGGGTGGCACCGGCGGCCGCGGCCTTCGCCTTCCTGGTGGTGGGCATCGGCCTGCAGACCGCGCAAACCGCAGGCCTGGCCCTGGCCACGGATCAGGCCAGCGACGAGACCCGGCCGCGCGTGGTGGCGCTCATGTACGTGATGCTGCTGCTGGGCATGGTGGGCAGCGGCCTGGTGTTCAGCCTGCTGCTGGCCGACTTCTCGCCGCAGCGCCTGGTGCAGGTGGTGCAAGGCAGCGCCGTCGTGACCCTGCTGGTCAACAGCGTGGCGCTGTGGAAGCAGGAAGCGCGCGACCCGGCGCGCGCTGCCGCGCTCAAGGCGCAGCCCGAGGCGCCTTTCCTGCCGGCCTGGCAGCGCTTCATCCGCAACGGGCGTGCGCGCCGCTTCCTGTGGGCCGTGGGCCTGGGCACGGCAGCCTTCAACATGCAGGACATCGTGCTGGAGCCCTACGGCGGCGAGATCCTGGGTCTGTCAGTGGCCGAGACCAGCGCCTTGACGGCGGTGATGGCGCTCGGTTCGCTGTGCGGCTTTGCCCTCGCGGCGCGCCAGCTGTCGCGCGGCACAGACCCCATCCGGCTGGCCGCCTACGGCGCCCTGGCCGGGCTGCCGGCCTTCTCGGCCGTGATCTTCGCCGCGCCCATGGGCGCGGACTGGCTCTTCCGCGCCGGCTCCATGGGCATCGGCTTCGGCGGCGGCCTGTTCGCCGTGGGCACGCTGTCCGCGGCCATGCGCATGGAAGAACGCGCCTTCGTGGGCCTGGCCCTGGGCGCCTGGGGTGCCGTGCAGGCCACGGCCACCGGCGCGTCGGTCGCCTTCGGTGGCGCCCTGCGCGACCTCGCTTCCGGCCTGGCCACCCAAGGCGCCCTGGGCAGTGCCCTGGCCATGCCCGTCACCGGCTACAGCATCGTCTACCACGTGGAAATGCTGCTGCTCTTCGTCACCCTGGTTGCGATAGGACCCTTGGTCGGTCGGTCCTCCGCAACCCCCACCGTACCGCGCAAGTTCGGCCTGGCCGACCTGCCGGGTTAGGGCTCATCCCCCCGCCGCCACTCCCAAGGAGAAACCACATGCAATTCGGCGCCATCACGGGCTATGTCGATCTGGCCCAGATCCTTCTCTACGCCTTCTGGCTGTTCTTCGCCGGACTCATCTACTACCTCGTGCGTGAGGGCCACCGCGAGGGCTACCCCATGGAGTCCGACAGCATGGGCACGGCCACCATCAAGGGCTGGCCCATCCCCGAGCCCAAGACTTTCAAGCTCGCCGACGGCTCCTCCGTCACGGTGCCCGAACTGCACCGCGAGGAGCCCAAGATCGCGGCCGTCTCCACGGGTGCCTCGCCCGGCTCGCCCATCGAGCCGGTGGGTGACGCCATGCTGTCCGGCGCCGGCCCCGGCGCCTGGTCCAACCGCGCCGACAAGCCGGACCTGGACCTGCACGGCCACCCGAAGATCGTGCCGCTGCGTGCGGCCAAGGGCTACGCGGTGTCCGAGAACGACCACGACCCGCGGGGTCTGCCGGTCAAGGGCGGCGACGGCAAGCTGGCTGGCACGGTGCGTGAGCTCTGGGTGGACCAGATGGAGATGATGTTCCGCTTCCTGGAGGTGGAAACCACCGCTGGCAAGACCGTGCTGCTGCCGGTGCCGTTCGCGCGCATCCGCCGCAACGAGATCGAGGTGAACTCCATCTTTGCGCACCACTTCGCCAACGTGCCCACCACCAAGCACCCCGACCAGATCACGCTGCTGGAAGAAGAGAAGATCACCGCCTACTACGGTGCGGGCACCTTCTATGCCGAACCCAGCCGCAGCGAACCGCTGATCTGAGCCCGCACCCGCCTGCCAACGTCACCCAAGAGGCCCAAGATGACCATCGAGAGCCACGGCCACGAGCACGAGCTGGAGCCGCAGTACGGCCTGCCCGAGCGACTGCCAGCCAACGAGAAGATCCTCTGGCAGGGTTCGCCCGACGCCAAGGTGCTGGCGCGCAGCGCCTTCCACATCCGCAAGTTGGCGCTGTACTTCGTGGCGCTGGTGGCCATCAACGCAGCCAGCGTGGTGGCCGACGGCGCCGCGGCGATGGATGTGCTGCTGGCGCTGGTGTGGCCGGCCGGCCTGAGCGCCCTGGCCCTGGGCGGGGTGTGGACGCTGGCCTGGCTGACCGCACGCACGGCGGTCTACACGGTGACGGATCGGAGGGTGGTCATGCGCATCGGCATCGTGCTGACGCTGACCTTCAACCTGCCGCTGCGCACCCTCGAGTCGGCTGGCATGCGCCAGGGCCCGGGCGGCCACGGCGACAT
>JBILSM010000079.1:0-12998 GCA_044372085.1 Rubrivivax sp. | reverse complement strand
GTCAGTCGACCAAGATGCGCATCAGGAACGCCCGGCCCCTTGTCCCGCAGAAGGAGGGCCACCTCCTGAGGCTCCGGGTACGCTGACACGGTCATCTCAGCAGGCCCGCCATCGCGGGCCCGGGCGTAGCGCGCGGCGTTCTCCAGCAGGTTCACCAAGACGCGGTCCAGGTCGACGGGGTCGGCACGCACCAGCAGATGGGTCGGCAACGCCAAGACAACGCGAAGCCGGGTGTCACCGTCGAAACGTTTGCAGCTCACCTCGACTTGCTGGTGCAGATCCACCGTTTGCAGCTTCGGGACGTCCGGTCGCGCGTAGTCGGTGAACTTGTCGATGATGGCATCGAGCTGACCGATGTCGGCGGCCATGTGCGCCAGCGCCTGTGGCTCGCTGACGCTCAACTCGGCCTCCAGGCGCAGCCGCGCCAAGGGCGTACGCAGGTCGTGGCTCAGCCCCGCCAGCATGACCGCCCGGTCATGCTCGGCGCGCGCCAGCTCAGCCGCCATCCGGTTGAAGCCTGCGTTGACCTCGCGGATCTCCTGTACCACGGCTTTCTCGTCCAGTTCGGGCGCCGCATCGCCCTCGCGCAGGCGTTGTGCCGCCTGGGACAAAGCCCGGTAGGGCCAGCTCAGCCACCAGGCGGCCAGTGCTGCCATCGCCAGCGTGACCGTCCCGGCGGCTGCCAGCGCGCCAAAGGCCCTGGCGGCGTCTGTCTGCGCAGCATCCCTGCCAGCCAACCATCCTCCCCATGAGGCCGACAGCACCCAGGTGGCCAGCAGGGTGAGCAGCCACACAGCCATCCCCGTCAGGGTCAGCCAGAAAAGCCTGAACCGGGCCACGGGAACCACACCTGCAGGCGGTCCGGCATGTGCGGCAGGTCCAGCCTCCGCGCCATGTGCGGCTTCTGCCCCATGTGCCCCATGTGCAGAACTTGTAACCTTGGCGGAGCTTGCAGCGCGAAAAGGCATTTGGGCATGATGCCGCGCGCGGCACAGGTTCTGGCGTGAGGAATGTGTATCAGGTCCCTATGTCGGGCACGAAGACGTAACCGACACCCCAGACCGTCTGGATGAAGCGTGGGTGTGCGGGATCGGTCTCCAGCATCTTGCGCAGTCGCGAGATCTGCACATCCAGGCTCCGGTCGAAGGGTTCGAACTCGCGCCCCCGCGCCAGCTGCGCAAGCTTGTCCCGGGTCAGAGGCTGCCTGGGATGCCGCACCAGCGCCTTGAGCATGGAGAACTCGCCTGTGGTCAGCGGCAACGATTCCCCTTCGCGGCTGAGCGTGCGCAAAGCCAGATCGAACTCAAAGGGTCCGAACACCACCTTCTCCCCCAGCGGAGCGGGGGCTCCCGGCGCTTCGCGGGCCGGGCGGCGGCGCAGTACGGCATGAATCCTGGCCAGCAGTTCGCGGGGATTGAAGGGTTTGGACAGGTAGTCATCCGCCCCGATCTCCAGACCCACGATGCGGTCCACCTCGTCGCCTTTGGCAGTGAGCATGATGACCGGGGTCAGGTCCTGTCGCGCACGCATGCGCCGGCACACGGAAAGGCCATCTTCGCCGGGCAGCATCAGGTCCAGCACGACAAGGTCCACCTGCTCGCGCAGCATCAGCCTGTCCAGTGCTCGCGCATCCTCTGCCAGCAGCACATCGAAGCCTTCCTGGCTGAGGTACCGCCGCAGCAGTTCACGGATGCGGCCGTCATCGTCCACGACGATCAATCGGAAGGGCTTGGGCGGGTTCTTGAGCAATGTCACATCAACTATGGAAGTGGCGTGCTGGCATTGTGCTGCTCGCCCAGAGGACAAACGGGCCGCTGTCACCTTGTGTTACATCTGTTGCGGTCAGCCGCGAAGAGCGACACCAGCGGCGCGATCACGAAGGAGACGACACGACATGACCCCCAGATTCGCAGCCTTGCCCGTGCCCATCATCGCCCTTGCAGCGTGGACCTTTGCGGCGCAGGCTCAACCCTCGGTGATGGCCGCTCCAATAGCTTCCACCAACGTGCTGAGCCTGAGCGCGAGTGCTTCTGTCGAGGTGACGATGGACACGCTGTCCGTCACCCTCGTCGCCACCCGGGAAGGGCCGGATGCCGGCCTTGTGCAGTCGCAGCTTCGGCAGGCGCTGGAAGCGTCGTTGGTCGAGGCGCGCAAAGCAGCCCGCCCCAAGGCGCTGGAAGTCCAGACGGGCGCCTTTTCGCTCAGCCCCCGGTACGCCAACCCCTCAGGTCGCTCTTCCCAGCCGTCCATCACGGGGTGGATCGGGCGGGCTGAACTGGTGATCGAAGGCCGCGATCTGACCGCGGTGGCCCAACTGGTAGGGCGCCTGCCCGCGATGTCTGTGGCAAGGGTGGCCTTCGGCCTCTCGCGTGAAGCGCGTGAGCAGTTCGAGCAGGAGACGACCCGTCAGGCCATCACGCGGTTCCGAACCCAGGCCGAAAGCTACGCCCAGCAGTTCGGGTTTCCCGGCTACCAGATCAGGGAAGTGCAGGTCGGGCTTCAGGAGCCCCCGGTGATGCTGGCCCGCGCCCCCGGGATGCGTGCTGTCGGCATGCAGGCAGTGGAAGAGGCACTGCCCGTCGAGGCGGGCAAGACCACCGTGAGTTCCACCGTCAGTGGGTCCGTGCAGATGCTGCGCTAGAGCCTGCCGGCCGTGAAGGTCGGCCAGGTTCCTTGAAAGCCGATGTCTTACTGCGCCAGCCAGCCGCCGTCGACGTTGATGGCTGCGCCACGGATGTTGTCCCCAGCCGGGGATGACAGGAACACCGCCAGTTCCCCCAGTTGAGCAGGCGTGGTGAACTGAAGCGAAGGCTGCTTCTCGCCCAGCAGGCGGCGCGTGGCTTCGTCGTTGTCCACCCCGTCCAGCACGGCACGTGCATCCACCTGCTTCTGCACCAGGGGTGTGAGCACCCAGCCCGGACAGATGGCATTGCAGGTGATCGCAGTCGTTGCCGTTTCCAGCGCCACAGCCTTGGTCAAGCCCACCAGGCCGTGTTTGGCCGCCACATATGCCGATTTGTTGGCTGAAGCCACCAAGCCGTGCGCCGAGGCCACGTTGATGATGCGTCCCCAACGGCGTACCTTCATGGCCGGCAAGACCAGGCGCGTGGTGTGAAAGGCCGAGCTGAGATTGATGGCGATCACCGCATCCCAGCGTTCCACCGGGAACTCGTCGACGGGCGCCACATGCTGGATGCCGGCGTTGTTGACGAGGATGTCGATGCCCCCCATCTCCATCTCCGCGTACTTGATCATGGCCGCGATCTCGTCGGGCTTGCTCATGTCGGCATCGTGGTAGCCCACGGTGCAATCGAACTCGGTCAATGTGCGTGTGGCAGCCTTCACGTCGCCAAACCCGTTGAGCACGATGTTGGCGCCGTGCATGGCCATGACCCTGGCGATGCCCAGGCCAATGCCGCTGGTCGAACCCGTGATGAGAGCCGTCTTGCCGGTGAGCATGCGTTGATTCCTCCAGGTACAAGGTTGTATTGAGCTTAGGATCATTATCTGAATTCCCCCTTACCCCTGTTGGTCATGAAGATGTCTGCAAGCTCCGAAAGCACCACCGGCCTCGCGCTGTCCGAGGCGGATGAACACCAAGGATCCACGGCGCCCGAACCTCGCCTGCGGCATGTCCAGTGCCTGGGCAGCCGTGGTCTTCATCGCATGGCTTACTGGGAGTGGGGTGACCCTGCCAACCCCCGCGTCCTCGTGTGCGTGCACGGCCTGACCCGCCAGGGACGCGACTTCGACACCCTGGTTCGCGACCTGTGCGGGTCCTGGCGCGTGGTCTGCCCTGATGTGGTGGGCCGCGGGCGATCCGACTGGCTCGCCGACCCCATGGGCTATGCGATTCCAGCGTACGTGGCCGACATGGTGACCCTGCTGGCCAGGCTGGATGCGCGGACGGTGGACTGGGTGGGCACGTCCATGGGCGGCCTGATCGGTCTGCTGGTGGCGGCCCTTCCCCAGTCGCCGGTGCGGCGCCTGGTACTGAACGACGTGGGGCCGGTGCTGGAAGCATCGGCCCTTGCGCGCATCGGCAGCTACCTGGGCCTGCCGGTGCGCTTCAAGAGCCTGGAAGATGCGGCCGACCAGTTGTGGGTGATCTCCCAGGGCTTCGGACCCCATACCCGCCAGCAGTGGCTGGACCTGACGCGGCCGCAGATCGTGCCCGACGGCCAGGGTGCATTCAAGCCCCACTACGACCCCGCTCTGGCCGTGCCCTTCCGTGCCATCACGCCGGAACTGGCCGCTGCCGGCGAGGCAGGCCTGTGGCAGGCCTTCGATGCCATCACCTGCCCCACACTGCTGCTGCGCGGGGCGCAGTCCGATCTGCTGACGCAGCAGACCGCGCAGGCCATGGCCGCGCGCGGCCCCAGGCCCCGCGTGCACGAGTTCGCGGGCGTCGGCCACGCTCCCATGCTGGTGCAACCCGATCAGCGCGAGGTGGTGCGCGCATTTCTGGCGGCTGAGGAAGGCGGCTGAGGCGCTTTTCGATGACCCTCTAGGCGCCCCCAAGCATGAAGACATCGCAGAGCCCAGCCGCAGACGCTGGTGCCCCGCCGGGGGACCCGCCAGCCGGCGGCCCCTTGCCCATCGTCACCGCCATCGGTGGCACCGATGCGGCAGGGGACGAAGCGCGCGCGCTTGACATGGCACGCGCCTTCGCCGAGCCCCTGCTCAAGGGACGCACCCTGGATTCAGGCGAGGATGCCTGGTCGCACGCTTTGGGGGTGGCGCAGATCCTGAAGTCTCTGGGGGCCGGTCCGGGCATGCAAGCCGCGGCCTTTCTGGTGTACGCAAGTGAGTTCCTGCAGCGCCCGCGCGAGACGGTGACGCAGGCCTTTGGGGAGTCCTACGCCGGGCTGGTGGAGTTGACCCGCAAGTTGGTGCAGGTGCAGCGGGCCGCTCGCGGGGCCCAGGTCGACGCCCAGGGCCATGAACGACAGACCGAGCGCGTACGCAAGATGCTGCTGGCCTTCTCCAAGGACTTGCGGGTTGTGTTGCTGCGTCTGGCCTCACGGCTGCAGACCCTTCGCTGGCATGCGTCCAGCAAGACGCCTTGCGAGCACGCCCTGGCCATGGAGTCCCAGCAGGTGTTCGCGCCCCTGGCCAACCGGCTGGGCATCTGGCAAATCAAGTGGGAACTGGAGGATCTGTCTTTCCGCTTCCTGGAGCCCCAGGCCTACCGCCATATCGCAGAGTTGCTCGACGAACGCCGGCAGTCACGCGAACTGGCCGTGGAGTTCGCGCGGCATCAGGTGGCGGGTGTCCTTCGGCAAGCAGGGCTGGACAGCACGGTGCAGGGGAGGCCCAAACATCTGTACAGCATCTGGCGCAAGATGCAGGGCAAGTCCTTGCCTTTCGAAAAAGTCCTGGACATCCAGGCCTTGCGGGTGATCGTGGCGTCGGTGCCCGAGTGCTACGCCGCTCTGTCTGCCCTGCATCAGCGGTACCGGTCCCTGGCCGGCGAGTTCGACGACTACATCGCACGCCCCAAGCCGAACGGCTACCAGTCCTTGCACACCGTGGTGCTGGGGGATGACGATCGCCCGGTGGAAGTGCAGATCCGGACCCAGGCGATGCACGATCACGCTGAGCATGGGGTTGCCGCCCACTGGGCCTACAAGGAGGCGGGCACCAAAGGCTATGCAGGCGTGAGCGCCAGCGCTGATGCTGCCGAACGCATGACCGAGGCCCGCAAGCAGGTGATGCGGCAACTGCTGGCGTGGGAGCGCGAGTTCGCCACGCCATCGCCGCAACCTGCCGGCCACCCCGCAGATGCACGCGGCGACACCATCGCGAGCGAAAGAAAGGTGCCTCTGCAAGGCCCGTCACCAGGGGGCGGTAGTGCAGATCGAGCGCTTGAAGCCGAGGACCGCATCTACGTTCTGACGCCGCAATACACGGTGGTGGAACTCACCGCAGGCGCGACGGCCGTGGACTTCGCCTACGCGCTGCACACCGACCTCGGCCACCGTTGCCGGGGTGCCCGTGTGGATGGCGCCCTGGTGCCGCTGAACACTCCCCTGGTCAACGGACAGATCGTGGAAGTGTTGACGGCCCGAGAGGGTGGGCCGTCGATGGACTGGCTGAACCAAGAGTTGGGCTACCTGCAGAGTCCGCGTGCCCGGGCGAAGGTCCGGGCCTGGTTCAATGCCCAGGCCTTGCAGCACACGATCGCGAAGGGGCGGGAGCTGGTGGAACGTTTGCTGCAACGGGAGGGCAAGACGTCGCAGCGGCTTGACGATCTGGCCGAACGCCTGGGCTTCAAGGAGGCCGGCGCCCTGTTCGAAGTGGTGGGCAAGGACGAGTATTCGCTCAAGCAGATCGAGGCATTGCTGCGGCCAGCGCCCGAACTGCCCACTGGGCAGGACGACACAGTGGCGATCCGCCGCTCGCGTGCCGGTCGCAGCGGCGTCTTGGTGGTCGGGGTGGAATCGCTGATGACCACGCTGTCGCGCTGCTGTCGTCCAGCACCCCCCGACGCCATCGGCGGCTTCGTCACCCGGGGAAAGGGTGTGGCCGTGCACCGCACGGATTGCAGCAACTTCCTGCATATGAGCAAAAGCTCTCCAGACCGCGTCATCCCGGTGGATTGGGGGGCGGCCGAGGGTCTGGCTGCGGGCGCTGAACGCGGAGTGCGCGGGACGCCGACGGGGCAGGCGCCCCTGTACCCGCTGGATGTGGTGATCGAAGCGGCCGACCGGCAGGGTTTGCTGCGTGACATCTCGGAAGTGCTCACGCGCGAACGTGTGAACGTCACGGGCGTCAACACCCGCAGCGTCAAGGACAGCGGCGGCGGGACGGCCTGGATGACCTTCACGGTGGAGGTGAGTGACACGCGGCGCCTTCAACAGGTGCTGCGCCAGGTGGCGGAGGTTCCGGGGGTGCGCAGTGCCCGTCGGCGATGAAGCTGCAGCCCGCATGGGCCATGCCGGCCAGGACTGCAGACACGCCCTACCAACAGGCGCGGACATTTGAGCGGCGCCGGCGTCGAAGTGAGGCCTTGTCGGGCTGCTACAATTTTTAACTTTAGGCGCGTAGCTCAGCTGGTTAGAGCACCACCTTGACATGGTGGGGGTCGTTGGTTCGAGTCCAATCGCGCCTACCAGATACAAGCCCAAGCAGGTCATCGATTTGCTTGGGCTTTTCGTTTTCTGCGGAACCCACAGGGGGTAGGGCGTAGTTCCCCGAACCGAGCGGCGAAGGAAATGAGGCATCCTTCGCCTCTCGCGCAGTGGCCAAGGGGGCCGAGCGCTGACGCCTCGGGAGCTTCCATGATCACTCCGCACGACCTCGCCCAGAGCCTGGACCTGCCCAAGCGCGCGGTGGCGCTGGTGCTGGCAGGCGGCCGGGGCAGCCGGCTCAAGAGCCTGACGGACAACCGCGCGAAGCCGGCGGTGTACTTCGGGGGGAAGTTCCGCATCGTGGACTTCGCGCTGTCCAACTGCCTGAACAGCGGCATCCGGCGCATCGGCGTGATCACCCAGTACAAGAGCCACAGCCTGCTGCGCCACCTTCAGCGCGGCTGGGCTTTCCTGCGGCCGGAGATGAACGAGTTCGTCGATCTGCTGCCTGCGCAGCAGCGCGTTGACGAAGAATCCTGGTATCGCGGCACGGCTGACGCCGTCTACCAGAACCAGGACATCCTGGCCGCCTACGGCGCGGACTACGTGGTGGTGCTGGCTGGTGATCATGTCTACAAGATGAACTATGCAGTGATGCTGGCCGACCACGTGGCCCTGGGCCGAGAGGTGACCGTGGGCTGCATCGAGGTGGACCGGGACGAGGCCCGCGCCTTCGGCGTGATGGCCATCAACGAGCGCCGCAACATCACGGCCTTCGTGGAGAAGCCCGCAGACCCGCCCGCCATCCCCGGCAAGCCGGACCGCGCCCTCGCCAGCATGGGCATCTACATCTTCAACGCCCGCTACCTGTACCGGGAACTGGAACGCGATATCGCGGACGCCACCTCCAGCCATGACTTCGGCAAGGACATCATTCCGAAGGCCGTGCAGGAGGGCAAGGCGGCGGCGCATCCCTTCGAACTGAGCTGCGTGGGACGGCGCCTGGGCGCCGAGCCCTATTGGCGTGACGTGGGCACCATCGACGCCTACTGGGACGCCAACATCGATCTCACGGCGACGGATCCGCTGCTGAACCTGTACGACACCCGCTGGCCCATCTGGACCTACCAACCCCAGTTGCCGCCGGCGAAGTTTGTCCACAACGTCGAAGACCGACGGGGCGTGGCCATCGAGTCGTTGGTGTCCGGTGGCTGCATCGTGTCGGGTTCGATTTTCCGAAGCATCTTGTTCTCGCAGGTGCGCGTGCATTCTTTCGCCACCGTGAACTGGAGCGTGCTGTTGCCCGGGGTCACGGTGGGGCGGGGTGTCAAGCTGAACCGTGTGGTGGTGGACCGGGGTTGCCAGATACCTGACGGCATGGTCATCGGCGAGGATGCGGTCGAGGACGCGCGCCGCTTCCACCGCACTGACAGCGGCATCACGCTGGTCACGCGGGAGATGCTGCTCGCGGCCATCGGCGGCCACCAGCGGGTGCAATAGCGCATGAACGTGCTGCATCTGGGGGCGGAGGCGCATCCGCTGCTGAAGACGGGTGGTTTGGCCGATGTGCTGGGCGCACTGCCTCAGGCGCTGCAAGCCCAGGGCGGGCTGGATGTCCGCCTGTTGCTGCCGGGATGGCCTGCCGTGCTGCACGGCGTGGTTGACCTGCGCCCCGTGGCCTTGCTGGGCCCGTGTTTCGGCGCGGCGCGCGTGGAGTTGCTGCTGGCACAGATGCCAGGATCCGGCCTGCCGGTCTACGTGATCCAGGCGCCCATGCTTTATGGGAAGGCTGGCAATCCTTACCACGACCCGGCGGGTGAGTCCTGGCCGGACAACCTGCAGCGCTTCGGGCTGCTGGGGTGGGTGGCCGCTCAACTGGCCGCTGGCGGACTGGATCCCGCCTGGAAGCCGGCCCTGGTGCATGCCCATGACTGGCATGCCGGGATGGCCTGCGCCTACCTGAAGGCGCATTCGGCACCCACTTCCACGGTGTTCACCGTCCACAACCTGGCATACCAGGGGCTTTTCCCACACGCCGACGGCGCTTTACTGGGCCTGTCCTCACGCTACATGAGTTCTGCAGGCCTGGAGTACCACGGTCAGCTTTCTTTCATGAAGGCGGGGCTGAAGTTCGCTGATCGGCTGACCACTGTCAGCCCGAGCTACGCACGCGAGATCGCCACGCCAGCCTTCGGGTCCGGGCTGGATGGCGTGCTGCGCAGCCGGGCCGATGCCCTGACCGGCATCCTCAACGGCATTGACGAGCAGCAGTGGAATCCCGTCACCGATCAGGCCCTGGCCCACCGCTACGGCCCGCACGACCTGAAAGGCAAGGCGCTGTGCAAACGTGCGCTGCAGAAGGAGGCAGGCTTGCCCGTGGACGAGAAGGCACCCCTGGTGCTGGCGCTCAGCCGCCTGACGGAGCAAAAAGGCTTGGACCTGCTGCTGGCCGCCTTGCCGACGCTGTTGCGAGACGGTGCGCAACTCGTGGTGCAGGGCACGGGCGACCCCGCGCTTGAAGCGGCCTTCCTGTCGGCTGCGCGCAGCCACCCGGGCCAGGTGTCCGTTTTCATCGGGTACGACGAAGACCGAGCTCACCGTCTGATGGCCGGAGCCGACCTGATCGTCGTGCCCTCGCGCTTTGAGCCCTGCGGGCTCACCCAGCTCTACGGCCTGCGCTACGGTACCTTGCCGGTGGTGTGCGCCACAGGTGGCTTGGCCGACACCGTCGTGCCTCACCATGGGCAAGACACGGCACAAGGCGCTGCCAACGGCTTCACGTTCGAAGCGCCCACCCTGGTGTCGCTGACCGAGGGCCTTGAGCGGGCCTTGGCGGGATGGCGCAACCCCAAACTGCGCCAGCGCCTGCAGCTTACTGGCATGGCGCAGGACTTTTCCTGGGCCGGGCCTGCGCAGAAATACCGGGCGATCTACGAGGCCTTGGTCCAGGTGCAGGACTGACCGCGTTCTGCCCCGCAGCGATGCGCAGCCGGGGCGGGGGTACCCGAGCCTGTCCAGACCTCCGGCCAGCCCAGCCCAGGCCGGTCCAGCACTGTGCAACCCTGTCCACCCCTGTCCACCCCTGTCCACCCCTGTCCGACGCTGTCAGGCCTGCGCAGCCCGTTGCGGCCACGTCGCCAGCACCAGCCCCGCCAGCGCCATGCACAGCGCCACGCCATGTACCAGCCCGAACGGCTCCCCCAACCACATCACCCCCACCGCAGCCGCGCTCAAGGGCAGGCACACGGTGAAGATGCCGGCCTGTGATGCGGGCACATGACGCAGGCCCCGCATCCACAACCAGACGGTGACCACACTGGCCGCCAGGGCGTAGAACACGAGCAGCCCCCAGGTAGCGGCCTGAACGCTTTCGAACGGGAACGACCAGGCCTGCCACAGCCCCATCGGGGTGATGAGCGCCAGGCCCCAGAGATTGATCACGGCGCTGATGCGCTGGGGCGAGACACTGCTCGCCAATCGCTTGCCGATCACGACGTAGCTGGCCTCGCACACCACGGCCCCAAGCAGCAGGGCGTAGCCCCACCACGGGGCTGCCGGGGCCTGCCCGGCGCCGTCGGGCACTCGGGCCAGGGCCAGCAGACCGATGCCCGCCACCGCCAGCCCGATGGCCACCTGCACCCTGCGCGTGATGCGTTCGCCCAGGAACATCCGCGACATCAGCGCCACGGCAGCCGGTATGGCGGCCATGACCACGCCTGCGGCCACCGCGGAAGTGGCGGCCACGCCGAACAGCATGCAGATGGAGAAGCCGAAGTTGCCGAGGAAGCTTTCCCAGAACAGGAGTCGGCGGTCTCTGGCAGACAGGGGCGCCTCGCCTGGCTGTCGACGCAGCCAGGTCACCATGGCCACTGCGGCGATGCCAAAGCGCAACCACGCCAGCAGAAAGACAGGAAGGGCCGCCACCAGCAAGCGCGACAAGCCCACATAGCTGCCCACCAGGGCCATGCTGGCGGCCAGGCAGGCGAAGGCCGCCCAGGGAACCGGCTTCATGAAGCGCTCAGAAGGCGGCCGCGTACCGGTCGCGCTCCCACGGGGTGACGTGGCAGGCCCACTGCCTCCATTCCGCCCGCTTCAGGCGCAGGAACTCACAGGTGAGATCCTCACCCAGGGCCCCTCGGATCACGGCGTCGACTTCCAGCGCTTCCAGGGCCTGCGCCAGCGATTGCGGCAACAGGCCGATGCCTCGCTCGTGCAACTGCGGCAACGTGTGCTCGAACAGATCGTCCGTCACCGCCGGCCCCGGGTTCAGCCGACGGTCAATGCCGTCCAGTCCTGCAGCGATGAGGGCCGCCGTGGCCAGATAGGGATTGGCAGCCGCATCCGGCAGCCGCCACTCGAAGCGCCCGGGCAGGGTGCGCACGAGGGCAGTGCGGTTGTTCGGGCCGTGGGCTATGCAGGCTGGCGCCCAGGTGGTGCCGGAAATCGATTCACCCACCGTCAGGCGCTTGTAGCTGTTCACCGTCGGCGCGGCGATGGCGCACAAGGCCGGCGCGTGGTGGAGCACACCGGCGATGAAGTGCCGGGCAGTGTCGGAGAGCGCTGCACTGTCGGCGCTCTCAAACAGGCTGCGACCCGCCTCGCCCTGCTCCCACAGCGACACATGGAAGTGCAGGCCACTGCCCGGCTGATCGGTGAACGGCTTGGGCATCATCGAGAACACCATGCCGCGGGCGTCGGCCAAGGCCTGCGCCGCCAACTTGAACAGCATCAGGTGGTCCGCGCTGGCCAGCGCCTCGTCATAGGCGAAGTTCACCTCGTACTGGCCGTGTGCGTCTTCGTGGTCGAGTTGCAGCACGTCCAGCCCGCAGGCGGTGAGGGCCTGGCTCAACTCATGCAGGAATCCGGCTTGTCGGGGCAGGGACTTCAGGTCGTAACTCGGTTTGTCCAGACGGTCGGCCTCATCGGCCGGCACCCAGTCGCCGCGCTGACGACGCAGCAGGAAGAACTCGGGCTCCAGGCCGGTGCGCAGCACCCACCCGCGCTCGGCCAGGCGGGCCGTGGCGCGCTTGAGCACCTGACGCGGACAGGCATCGAAGGGCTGACCATCGACGAAGCCGTCGCCCACGATGCGCGCCACCCCGGGCATCCAGGGCAAGGGCTGCACGGTGGCGGTGTCGCCCCGGGCGTAGTACTCCGATCGCGGCCCTGTTCGGGGCAGGCCTGTGCCCCAGATGGAGGGGCCGGCAAAGCCCGCCCCGAGGCTCAGCACGTCTTCCAAATGGGCCAAAGGCACCAACTTGCCTTTGGCGCACCCGTGCACGTCAGTGAACTGCACGAGCAGGGTGTGCACGCCCGCGGCCTGCAGGCGGCGGCGCAGGTCACCCGAGGGCGACCCTGGATCCGGCATGGCGGTCAGGTCAGCCGCTGGGCTCAGAAGGACACCACCACCGAAGCGCCCACCAGGGAGTTGCTCTTGCGGTAGGAGCCATCCTCGTAACCAAAGACCGGCAGGTTGGCGCGGTCCAGGCGGTACTCCACCCTGAAGGTAGTGCTCAAGTCCCACAGGTAGCTCAGGCCGAAGCTGAGCGCGGTGCGGTTGGCGCCGGTGTTGCAGGCCTTGAGGGTGGGATCGACCGTGCAATCGATGGTCGGATCGATGCCGATGCCGTTGCGGTCATCGTTCGCCACGTAAGTCAACAGTCCGCCGCCATTCTTGGAGTTGCGGATGTGGTCCATCCGAACCACACCTTCGAGGCGAGGATTGAATTTGTAGGCAGCCAGTGCCGAAAGACCGGTCCATCGCGCATCGCGCAGATCTGCGGTCACCGGGTCCGCGATGATGGATGCACCCTTTTGCTGCCCCAGGCTGACCTGGCCTTGCACCGTCCAATCGCCGCGAATGAAGTAGGCATCGAACTCGAAAAGGTCCACCCGTGTGCGCTCTGCGTAGTCGATCCCTGTGAT
>JBILSM010000204.1:0-4126 GCA_044372085.1 Rubrivivax sp. | reverse complement strand
CGCTGGAAGGCGGCTCCACCGAGGCCTCGGCCCGCGCGGCGGCGCCCAGGAAGTGATGCCGGCCTGAGGGCCGGGCCTCAGAGCTTGTGAAGTATTCCAGCGCGCCCGAGCGGGCGTTCCAAACAGCGCTGATCTAGGCGCAAAGCACAGCCGTAGCTCGGGCTACGGCGAGCATTTGCAACGACGAGCAGCGCCGTTTGGGGCGCACGAGTGGGTGTGCGGGGATATCTCACAAGCTCTCACCCCAGCTTGCGCCGCAGCAACTCGCCGGCCTGGGCCGGATTGGCCTTGCCCTGGCTGGCCTTCATCACCTGACCGACCAGGGCGTTGAAAGCCTTGTCCTTGCCGGCGCGGAATTCCGCCACCGACTTCTCGTTGGCCGCCAGCACCGCCTCGACGATGGCCTCCAGGGCGCCGGTGTCGTTCATCTGCTTCAGGCCCTTGGCCTGGATGAGGGCGTCAACCTCGTCGCCTTCACCGGCCCACAGCGCGTCGAACACCTGGCGCGCGCCGTTGTTCGACACCGTGCCGTCCGTCACCCGGCTGATCAGCCGCGCCAGTGTGGCTGGCGCAACGGGCGCCTGCTCGATGCTCAGGCCCTGGGCGTTCAACCGCTTGGACACCTCGCCCATCACCCAGTTGGCCACCAGCTTCGGGCTGCCACAGGCGTCGCGCGCGGCCTCGTAGTAACGCGCCGTGGCCAGGCTCTGCGTCATCATCGCCGCGTCATAGGCCGGCAGGCCGTCTTGCTCCACGAAGCGCCGGGCCATGGCCCCGGGCAGCTCGGGCATCTCGGCCCGCACCTGCTCCACCCACTGCGGCGCGATCACCAGCGGCGGCAGGTCGGGGTCGGGGAAGTAGCGGTAGTCGTGCGCGTCTTCCTTGGTGCGCATCGCCCGGGTCTCGCCCGTGTCGGGGTTGAACAGCACCGTGGCCTGCTCGATGGACAGGCCGTCTTCCAGCCGGTCGATCTGCCACTGCACCTCGGAGTCGATGGCCTGCTGCAGGAAGCGGAAGGAGTTCAGGTTCTTGATCTCGCGCCGGGTGCCGAAGGGCTGGCCGGGGCGGCGCACCGAGACGTTGGCATCGCAGCGAAAGCTCCCCTCCTGCATGTTGCCGTCGCAGATGCCCAGCCACATCACCAGGGTGTGCAGCGCCCGGGCGTACTCCACGGCCTCGGCCGAGGAGCGCATCTCGGGCTCGGAGACGATCTCCAAAAGCGGCGTGCCGGCGCGGTTGAGGTCGATCCCGGACATGCCGTGGTAGTCCTCATGCAGGCTCTTGCCGGCGTCTTCTTCCAGGTGCGCGCGGGTCAGATTCACGCTGCGCGCCTGGCCGTCGAGCAGGAAGTCGATGCGCCCGCCCTGCACCACGGGCGTTTCGTACTGGCTGATCTGGTAGCCCTTGGGCAGGTCGGGGTAGAAGTAGTTTTTGCGCGCGAAGATGGACAGCGGCGCGACGGTCGCCTGCACCGCCAGGCCGAAGCGGATGGCGCGCTCCACCGCGCCGCGGTTCATCACCGGCAAGGTGCCGGGCAGGGCCAGGTCCACGGCGCAGGCCTGGGTGTTGGGCTCGGCGCCGAAGCGGGTGCTGGCGCCACTGAAGATCTTGCTCTGGGTGGAGAGCTGGGCGTGGGTCTCGAGGCCGATGACGACCTCCCAGCCGCGCACGAGCGGCGCGGACATGGCGGTGGGGGCTGGGCTCATGGGAAAGGCTCCGTCTTCGCGCGTCAAAGCCCTGCGGGAGCGCGCAGGTGGGTGTCGGTGGCCTGCTGCAGCGCGTGGGCGGCGTGCAGCAAGGTGCCTTCCTGGAAGTAGTTGCCGATGAGCTGCAGCCCCACCGGCAGGCCGCCGGCGCCAAAACCGGCTGGCACGCTCATGCCGGGCAGGCCGGCCAGACTGGCGGGCAGGGTGAAGATGTCGGCCAGGTAGTCGGCCACCGGGTCCTTATCGGTCTGGCCCAGGGCCCAGGCCACGGTGGGCGCCACCGGTCCGGCGATCACGTCGCACTGCTGGAAGCAGGCCTGGAAGTCGTCGGCGATCATGCGCCGCAGTTTCTGCGCCTGCAGGTAGTAGGCGTCGTAGTAGCCGTGGCTCAGCACATAGGTGCCGATCATGATGCGGCGCTTGACCTCGGGGCCGAAGCCCTGGGCGCGGGTCTTCTTGTACATGTCCAGCAGGTCGGCGTACTGCGCGGCGCGGTGGCCGAACTTCACGCCGTCGAAGCGGCTGAGGTTGGAGCTGGCCTCGGCCGGGGCGATGATGTAGTAGACCGGAATGGCCAGTTCGGTGCGCGGCAGGCTCACGTCCACCAGCGTGGCGCCCAGCTTCTCCAGTTCGCCCAGCGCGCCGCGCACGGCGCCATGCACGTCCTGCGCCAGTGCGGCGGGGAAGAACTCGCGCGGCAAGCCCACGCGCAGCCCCTTCAGCGGTTTGCCGGGCTCGGCCTGCGCGCGCGGGGCGAGCATCTGGGCGTGGAAATCCTGCGGGGGGCGTTGCGCGCTGGTCGAGTCACGCTCGTCGAAACCGCTCATGGCCGAAAGCAGCAGCGCGCAGTCCTCGGCCGAGCGTGCCATCGGCCCGGCCTGGTCCAGGCTGGAGGCGAAGGCGATCATGCCGTAGCGCGAGCAGGTGCCGTAGGTGGGCTTGATGCCCGTGACGCCGCAGAACGCCGCCGGCTGGCGGATGGAGCCGCCGGTGTCCGTGCCGGTGGCCGCGGGCACCAGGCGCGCGGCCACGGCCGCGGCCGAGCCGCCCGAGGAGCCACCGGGCACGCGGTTCGTGTCCCAGGGGTTGCGCGCGGGGCCGTAAGCCGAGTTCTCGTTGGCCGAGCCCATGGCGAATTCGTCGCAGTTGAGCTTGCCCAGGGTCACCATGCCCGCGCCCGTCAGCCGGCCGTCGCGCGAGCCGTCGCCGAGAAGCGCCACCACGCTGGCATCGAACGGGCTGGCGTAGCCGGCCAGCATTTTCGAGCCGGCGGTGGACGGCAGGCCGCTGCGCTCGAAGTCGGTGACGAAGATGTCCTTGTGCGCCACAGGCACGCCCGTCAGCGGCCCGCCCTGGCCGGCCGCACGCAGGGTATCGGCGCGCCGCGCCTGGGCCAGCGTGTGCTCTTCATGGGTGGCCAGAAAGGCGCCGTAGCTGTCCTGCGCCGCAAGGGCGCTCAACAGCTCGCGCGCGACTTCCTCGCTGGAGAAGGTGCCCGCAGCCAGGCCCCGGCTCAGGTCCGCCACGCCCAGGTCACGAATGCTTGCAGATGTTGCACTCATTCGATCACCTTGGGCACGAGGAACAGGCCGTCCTGCACGGCCGGGGCGCTGCGCTGGTTGCGCGCGCGCTCGTCGGTTTCGGTCACCACGTCTTCGCGCAGACGCAGGGTGACGGTCTGCACCGCTGACAAGGGCGTGTACAGCGGTTGCACATCACCGGTGGCTTCCCTGCTCATCGCCTCGACGATGCCGAAGAAGCCGTTGAGCTGGCCGAGCATGGTGTCCTGCTCGGCGGCGGAGAGTTCTAGGCGTGCCAGATGCGCGATGCGCTGGACGTCCTGGGGTGTGAGGGCCATGTGGGGACAGCGGGGGTCTGGAGGCGGGCCGGAGCACGGAAATCAGCCCGCGACAAGCCCGGGAAACGGGGTTTTCGCAGGGGGCTGCGGTATTATCCGCTCTCGCTCCCACCGGCCCTTCGACGCCCCGCAGACAGGCTTGCGGCGGCGAATCCGCCGGCCCATTTCCGCTTGAACCGCCGCCCCCTGCCGACGCCTGAGCGGTTCCCGCCCGACACCGGCCCGCCCGACGCAAGACGCACGGCCCCAGCCGCCAACGCCCCCGATCATGTTCGCCTTCCTGCGCAGTCACTTCTCCACCGATCTCGCCATCGACCTCGGCACCGCCAACACGCTCATCTACGTGCGCGGCAAGGGCATCGTGCTGGACGAGCCCTCGGTCGTCTCCATCCGCCACGAAGGCGGGCCCAACGGCAAGAAGACCATCCAGGCCGTGGGCCACGAGGCCAAGGCCATGCTCGGCAAGGTGCCCGGCAACATCGAGGCCATCCGCCCCATGAAGGACGGCGTGATCGCCGACTTCACCGTCACCGAGCAGATGCTCAAGCAGTTCATCAAGATG
>JBILSM010000020.1:0-39383 GCA_044372085.1 Rubrivivax sp. | reverse complement strand
GGGGGGGGGGGGGGGGGGGGCGGGGGGGGGGGGGGTGGGGGGGGGGGTGGGGGGGGCGTGGGGGGCCCCGGCGGGGGGGGGGGGGGGCCCCCCCCCCCCCCCCCCCGCCCGGATCATGGGGTTCAGGCGTCTTCGCTGACTTCGACGAACTCGTCGCCTTCGCTCACGGCTTGCACCAACTCCGTGGTGGCGTTGGCCTTGCCTTCCAGCACCGCATCTGCCACGGCGCGGGCATAAAGGGCCACGGCCTTGGCCGAGTCGTCGTTGCCGGGGATGACGTATTGAACGCCTGCGGGCGAGTGGTTGGTGTCGACGATGCCGATCACAGGGATGCCCAGCTTGTTGGCCTCGGCCACGGCAATCTTGTGATAGCCGACGTCGATGACGAACATGGCATCCGGCAGCGCATTCATGTCCTGAATGCCGCCGATGTCCTTCTCGAGCTTGGTCAGCTCACGGTCGAACATCAGGGCTTCTTTCTTGATCATGGACTCGGTGCCGGCTTCCTTCGTGGCCTGCATGTCCTTGAGCTTCTTCAGCGAACCCTTCACCGTCTTGAAGTTGGTCAGCATGCCGCCCAACCAACGCTGGTCCACAAAAGGCATGCCGGCACGCTGGGCTTCCTGGGCGATCACCTCACGGGCCTGACGCTTCGTGCCGATCATCAGGATCGTGCCGCGGCGGCTGGACAACTGGCGGATGAACTTCATCGCGTCGTTGAAGAGCGGCTGCGTCTTCTCGAGGTTGATGATGTGGATCTTGTTGCGATGGCCGTAGATGTAAGGGGCCATCTTGGGGTTCCAGAAGCGGGTCTGGTGCCCGAAATGGACGCCCGCCTCGAGCATGTCGCGCATGGAAATGGTCATGATCTCTCCGAAGGTTGGGTCTAGAACCGGGCCTGCATCCGAGCGAATGACCAAAGTTGCCCCTGGTACCGCACCGGACACCTTCCATGGCCTCGGTCCGCGATTTGTTTTTCTCCACCAGCACCACACACCCGGCCACCCTCCGAAAATGAATGGAAGACGGCAACTTGATCTGGACCGCAGGAGAAAAACCCGAAGAGTTTAGCATCCGCCGTCATCTGGACGACAGCAAGCCTCGACCAGCGTCAAGGCCGAGACATTCCACTGCACTCGCCGCAGGCACTGCAACTCCATGGACTTGATACCCCCATCCCGAAAAGCATCCCTGGACAGTTTGGCCATCGAGGCAGCAGCTTCCACCCAGACACGGGAGGCGCAATGGGGCACGGCTTGGCCACTGCATGGTGCCCATGGCACCCGCCTGATCGAGGCACAACGGCTGTTGCAGTGGCCGCCGGGCCGGCTCATGGCCTGGGCTGGGCGTCGCGTCGCCCGCTGGGCGCTTTCGCAAGCGCCACACGCCCAGCGCGTCTGGGTGGCAGCGGGCCCAGGCGGAAACGGCGTTGATGGGCTGCATGCTGCCAGGCACCTTGCCGAGTTGGGACGGCAAGTGGTCATCACGCTGCACGCTGCGCATCGGGAACCGAGGCCTGACACGGACGCAGTCCTCAGGCTCGCGCTGGATGCCGGCTGCAAGCTGGCGCAGCAGCCCCCTCAAGGCTGGGCAGACTTGGTGATCGATGCGTTGCTGGGCCTGGGTGCCAACCGCCCGCTGGATGCGAGCATTGCAGCCGCTGTCAAGGAGATCAACGATCAGCCAAGTCCGTGTCTGTCCATTGATCTGCCCACGGGCTTGAATGCCGACACCGGGCAGCTTCTGGGCGGCGACTGGATCAGGGCACACGCAACTCTCAGCCTGCTGACGCTCAAGCCAGGGCTCTTCATGGGACATGGGCGTGACGCGGCGGGCAAGATCTGGTTCGACCCGCTGGACAGCACGCCCTTGGAAAGATCGGTCGACCCCACGGCGGTCACCGTAGGTCCCGCCCCTTGGGCGCAACAAGCCCTCGACCGCGCACATGCCAGTCACAAGGGCCGGTTCGGCGACGTCATCGTGCTGGGCGGAGCCCCAGGCATGAGCGGCGCGTTGCGCCTGGCCGCGCACGCGGCCCTCGCAGCCGGTGCGGGTCGGGTCATTGCAGTGCCCTTGGACGCGGCAGCCGCCCTTGGAGACCCGACACGGCCCGAGTGCATGTGGATGCGACCTGAAAGTCTGTCGGACTACGCGCTCGAGAAGGCCACCGTCGTCTGCGGATGCGGCGGCGCAGCGTGGATCCGCACCTGGATGCCAGCCATCCTGCAGCGGGCGGGACGGCTAGTGCTCGACGCCGACGCCTTGAACGCCGTGGCGCAGCATCCTGCACAACTGCACGCGCTCAAGGAGCGCCGCAGCAACGGCCTGGTGAGCATCATCACCCCGCACCCCCTGGAGGCGGCGCGCCTGCTGGATTGCACTGTGCAGGACATCCAGTCCGACCGCCTAGGCGCTGCCAGGAGGCTCAGCGACCACTGCTTGGCGACCGCAGTGCTCAAGGGATCCGGGACTGTCATCGCCACCCTCGGCGGACTGCCCGAGATCAACATCACCGGCAACGGCGCCCTGGCCACGGGCGGAACGGGCGACGTACTGGCCGGATGGCTGGCAGGCCGATGGTCCAGCACCGCAGAGTTGATCCCCCGAGTGCGCCCCGGAACCGACGCGCCCTCAGGCTGTCCGCTTGACGAGGAGTCCTTGTGGGCGCATCGCATCGCATGCGAAGCCGTGCGCGTTCACGGGCAGGCGGCAGACCTTCACGGCGCGGGCAACGCCCTGCGCGCTGCAGATCTGGTGGAACGCATGCGCAGCCTGGTGCCCTGAAGCGTTGCATGACAATCTGCTCCCTGCATGGCGAGCCTCAACCTTGGCGTCGAGCACGCTTGCCGGAGGCCGCCGATTTCGGTTTGCCCGCCCCTTTGCCGCGATGAGCCATCTTGCCGGGCGGCGACGATGCCGCCTTGGCCTTGCGCGCCTTGGACTTGATCTCTCGATCCTCGGCCAGCGTCGCCGACAGCATTTCAACGGAAGTGGCTGACGGCGGGCGCTCTGCTCCCGGAGCTCGGGAGCGGCTGGCGGACCAGGCCGCTGCGGCATCCTTGACCATCCTGAAATCGATGCGCCGGCCGTCGAGGTCCACCCGGCTGACCTGCACACGTACCCGCGTGCCCACACCGTAGCGCATGCCGCTGCGGTCGCCTCGTAGTTCCTGTCGAAGTTCGTCGAAGCGGAAGTACTCGCCACCCAGTTCCGTCACATGGACGAGGCCCTCCACGTGCAACTCGTCCAAGGTGACGAACAGGCCGAAGCCCACGACGGAAGTGACCGTGCCCTGGAACTCTTCGCCCAGGCGCCCCTTCATGAAGCGGCATTTCAGCCAAGCTTCCACGTCCCGCGAGGCTTCGTCTGCCCGGCGCTCACTGGCGCTGGTGTGCAGGCCGGCGGACTGCCAGGCCAGTGACTGCTTGTCCTGGGGCCGCGCTGAGGCAGGTGGCGCCTTCGCCGAGAGCGATCGGCGTGGCTGCGGCGGCATGCGCAGCGCTGAAGGTACGAAGCGATAGGTCTTCTGCCCGAGCAGGGCCTTGATCACGCGGTGCACCAGCAGGTCAGGATACCGGCGGATCGGGCTTGTGAAATGGGTGTAGGCGTCAAACGACAGGCCGAAGTGCCCGCTGTTGACGGGGGTGTAGACCGCCTGCTGCATGGAGCGCAGCAGCATCTGGTGGATCTGTGCCGCATCGGGTCGGTCACGCGTGGCCTCGGCCACCGATTGCATCTCCGCGGGCCGCGGATCGTCGCTGATGGACAGCCCGATGCCCAGGGCACGAAGGTAGTTTTGCAGGACCACCCGCTTTTCAGGTGTCGGCCCTTCGTGCACACGGTACAGAGACGCGTGGCCACCTTGCTGGATGAAGTCCGCAGCACACACATTGGCCGCCAGCATGGCTTCCTCGATCAGGCGATGCGCCTCGGTGCGGACGCGGGGCACGATCTTCTCGATCCGCCCCGACTGATCGCAGACGATCTGCGTTTCGGTGGTGTCGAAATCCACGGCTCCACGCCGGGCGCGTTGCTTGAGCAAAGCCCGATAGACCTCGTGCAGGTGGACGAGGTGGGGCACCAGAGACGCGCGGCGCGCGGCCTCGGGCCCACGGGTGTTTCCGAGGATAGCCGCCACCTCGGTATAGGTGAATCTGGCATGCGAGCGCATCACGGCCGGGAAAAACTGGTAGGCCTTGACTTCGCCAGTGTCGTCCACCAGCATGTCGCACACCATGGACAAGCGGTCCGCTTCGGGGTTCAGCGAACACAACCCGTTTGACAGGCGCTCCGGCAGCATGGGAATCACACGCCGCGGAAAGTAGACCGACGTGGCGCGCTCGTAGGCCTCGACATCGAGCGCCGAACCCGGCTTCACATAGTGGCTGACGTCGGCAATCGCCACGATCAGGCGCCACTGTGGCCCTGCGCCCTTGCGCTTGGCCATCGGCAGGGGCTCGCAGTAGACCGCGTCATCGAAATCCCGGGCATCTTCACCATCGATCGTCACGAGGGGCACATCGGTCAGATCCACCCGATGCCGGCGATCGACGGCACGAATTACCGACGGCAGCGATTCAGCCTCGAGCACCACCCCAGCCGGAAACTCATGAGGCACGCCGTACTTGCGCACGGCTATCTCGATCTCCATGCCAGGGTCGTCGATATCACCCAGCACCTCCACGACGCGCCCCACGGGCTTGGCATGAAGAGATGGCGCCTCGGTCAACTCCACGGCAACCACCTGGCCGGCCTGGGCACTGCCCACGCCACCCTTCGGTATCAGGATGTCCTGCCCGAAGCGGCGATCTTCCGGGGCGACGATCCAGGCACCGCCTTCCAGCAGGAGGCGACCGATGATGGGCGTGCGAGGTCTGGCCAGGATGTCCAGCACTCGACCCTCGGGCCGGCCCTTGCGGTCTTGCCGGACGATACGCACGCTGACTTCGTCACCATGCAGGACACCGCGCATCTCCACTGGCGGCAGGAAGATCGAGCCTTCGCCGTCGTCACGCGCAACGAAGCCGTGCCCGTCCCGGTGTCCCTCCACCCTGCCCTTGACGTCGCCCAGAAGATCGGGGTGGGACGAGGAGGCCCCAGCAGGCGCCGCGTTCGACGAGAGATTGCTTTTTGAATTCTTGATGATAGACTCTTGGTTTTCCTGAAATGCCCAGGTGGCGGAATTGGTAGACGCACTAGTTTCAGGTACTAGCGGGTAACTCCGTGGAGGTTCGAGTCCTCTCCTGGGCACCATACACGACGGCGCCTTTGCGCTCATCACACAAGCCGGTCAATGACCGGCTTTTTTCTTGGCCGCAAGACGCTTGGTTCAGATCGCGTACCGCTTGGCCAGTTCCGCAGGACGCAGACCGTCGTATTCTTCGAAGGGCTGGTGGATCCATGGGCTCGTGGGCAAGGTTTCCACGAAATACTCCGGGACGTAGGAAGACACGCCCTTGACCCAGATCACCGCCGTGCGCAACTCCGAGATGGCCGGCATGGACCGAAGTCGCTCCACCACCGCCCTGAGAGTGACGCCCGAATCGGCCAGATCGTCCACCAGCAGCACGCGACCCGCCAGTTCGCCCTTCGGCAGTGTGATGTACTTCGCCAGGTCCAGGCGTCCCTGGATGGTGCCCGCGTCGGCGCGGTAGGAACTCGTCGACATGATGGCCAGGGGCTTGTCGAAGATGCGCGACAGCACATCACCCGGGCGCATGCCGCCACGGGCCAGGCACAGGATCTGGTCGAACTCCCAGCCGCCGTGCGCGACCTTAAGTGCCAGCCGTTCGATGTGCCGGTGGTACTCGTCCCAGGACACATACAGATGTTTGCCGTCGTCGGTGAGCATGGAATCTCCTTTTCAATGCTGGAAGGGGTGCCGAATCACGATGGTGTGGTCACGGTCGGGCCCGGTGGAGACCATGTCGATGGGCACGCCGATCAACTCCTGCACGCGCAGCAGGTACTGGCGGGCCCTGGCGGGCAGATCGTCCCAACGCGTCACGCCGGCTGATGTCTCGGACCACCCTTCGAAAGCCTCATAGACCGGCTCGCAACGGGTGATGTCGTCCGCGTCCAGCGGCAGGATGTCCACCACGCGGCCGTCCAGGTGGTAGCCCGTGCACACCAGAACCTCCTGCAGGCCGTCCAGCACATCCAGCTTGGTGATGCACAGTCCGGAGATGCCGTTGATGATCATGGCGCGTCTGAGGGCCGCCGCGTCCAACCAGCCGCAACGGCGCGCGCGTCCGGTCACGGTGCCGCGCTCTTGTCCCACCGTCGACAAGTGGTGTCCCACCGTTCCAGCCTGGTCGATGGGCAGTTCGGTCGGGAACGGCCCACCGCCCACCCGGGTGGTGTACGCCTTGGTGATGCCCAAACGGTAGTGCAGCATCTGCGGGCCCACGCCGGCGCCTGCCGCGGCGTTTCCCGCCACGCAGTTGCTCGACGTCACGTAAGGGTAGGTGCCGTGGTCAATGTCCAGCAAAGTGCCTTGCGCGCCTTCGAAAAGCAACCGGTCGCCTCGGAGGTGGCTCTGATGGAGCGCGTAGCCAACGTCAGCGAACATGGGCGATAGCTGCTCGGCTACATGCATCGCCTGATCGTAGATCGGCTGGAAATCAAGGGCCTTCGAGCCCAGATATCCCGAAAGGGCCTCGTTGTGCAAGGCCAGCAATTCGGCGAGCTTGCGTGCAAATCGTTGCGGATGCTTGAGGTCCTGGATGCGCAGGGCCCGACGGGCGACCTTGTCCTCGTAGGCGGGCCCGATGCCCTTGCCTGTCGTACCGATCTTTCCCGATCCGCTGGATTCGCGCAGCGCTTCACGCGCCCGATCCACCTCAACGTGGAAGGGCAGTATGAGAGGGCAGGACTCGCTGATGAACAGCCGGGAGCGCACTTGCACTCCGATTGCCTCCAGCCGCTCAATCTCCGACAGCAGATGCACCGGGTCGACCACCACACCATTGCCGATGTAGCAGGCCACGCCCTCGCGCATGACGCCTGAGGGGATCAGCTGAAGCGCCGTCTTTCGGCCGTTGATGACCAAGGTGTGACCGGCGTTGTGCCCCCCCTGGAAGCGGACCACCCCCTGAGCGTGGTCCGTCAGCCAATCCACCACCTTGCCCTTGCCCTCGTCACCCCACTGGGTGCCGACGACGACCACGTTACGCCCTGTGGCAGATGTATTCACTTCTAACGGTCCCATGCAAAAGGCAAACTTCGGTCAGACGGGCCGAAGGACCCATTGCCCGGCCATCTTCACCAGTTCCCGATCAAACGAACGGCCGCATTCCTGCGCCTGCGTGCCAGGAAAATCAAACACCACGGTCTCGCCAGCGTCACGCAAGCGCCGAACGGCATTCTTGAAAGCGGGCTCGTCGTCCCAGGGCGCGCGAATGGCGGCCCCAACGGGGCCTGCATCGCTCAGCGCTGACAAGGTCTTGAGGTCCAGGCTGAATCCGACCGCAGGACGATTGCGGCCGAAGATCGCCCCCACTTCGTCATAACGTCCCCCGCGGGCGAGGGCCTCAGCGCAGCCCTGCGCATAGATGGCAAAACGCACGCCGCTGTAGTACGCATAGCCCCCCATGTCGGCCAGATCGAAGCTCACGATCAGCTCAGGGTGGTCAGCTTCGAGCCGCTGAGAGAGCCACTCGAGCTGGTCAAGCGCCGCCGTGATCAAGGCGTGCCGTGGAAGCAGCCGCCGGGCACGCTGCAACACCTGCGCTCCGCCGAACAGGTCCAGCAAAGACAACAGGCCTTCACGAGCTGGCTCGGGCAATCCCTTGACCAGAACACTGAGCGAGGCCGCATCCTTGCGCGAAAGCGACTCGACGATGTCCCGCAGGGCCGGCGGGTCCAGGTCGACAGGCGCCAGGAGCCCTCTGAGTATGCGCGCGTCAGCAAGATCAATGCTGGGGCGCGCGGCACCAGCATCGGCGAGGACCTCAAGCGCCAGATCCTGGATCTCCAGGTCAGATTCCGGCCCTGCATGGCCGAAAACCTCTGCGCCGAACTGCAAAGGTTCGCGCGAGCTGCCAAGCCCGGCCTTCTGCGCATGCAACACCGGGCCGCAGTAGCACAGCCGCGTGACGCCTGGCCGGTTCAGCAAATGAGCATCGATTCGCGCGGCCTGCGGGGTGGTGTCCGCCCGAAGACCGAGCATTCGGCCACTGAGCTGGTCCACCAGCTTGAAAGTCTGCAGATCGAGTTCATGGCCAGTACCGGACAGCAGGGACTCCAGATGCTCAAGCAAGGGCGGAATCACCAGCTCAAAACCACGCTTGGCGGCTTGGTCGATGAGACGCCTGCGCAAGGCCTCGATCTGAAACGCCTGAGCCGGCAGAACGTCTGCGATGTGTTCAGGCAACAGCCAAGCTCGGGACATGTATCCAATGACGGCGAAAAGCGGCGATTGTAGGCGGGGCCAACCGATGTAGGGCTCCCGACGCAGGGCCAATTTCCGTCAGGACCGGGTCCCGGATGGCCTAGCTGGTCAGAAGCAAAGCTATCACCAGACCTGCAAGCACGCTGAGCAAACCGAAGAATCGAAGCTGGCCATCCTTCAGTTGCAGAGCTCTCTCAAAGGCGTGGCGCCAGGATTGCGGGCTCAGCAGTGGCAGCAGGCCCTCCAGCACCAGCACCAAAGCCAGCCCACCCCACAGCCAGTCCGGCAACTCGAACGCTCCGCGCCGGCTTTACTTCCTGGGCGCAGCCGCAGGCGAAGAGCCGCCCTGCCCGCGCATGGCCCTGAAGAAATCGTTGCCAGGCTCCACCACCATCAAGTCCGACTTGCTGCGGAAGCTGGCGCGGTAGGCCTCCAGGCTGCGGTAGAAATGCGCGAATTGCGGGTCTCGTCCAAAGGATTCCGCGTACAGCGCGGAGGCCTTTGCATCGCCCTCGCCCTTGATCTTCTGGGCGTCCCGATAGGCTTCGGCGATGATGACCTCCCGCTGCCGGTCGGCATCGGCCCGTATCTTCTCGCCTTCGGCTGCACCTTGCGATCGCAGTTCATTGGCCACTTGCTTGCGCTCTGACTCCATCCGACGGTAGACGGAATCGGTGATGTCGGCCACGAAGTCGACCCGCTTGATCCGTACGTCGATGATCTCGATACCGAAAGACTTGGCCTCATCCGCCAGCCTGCTTCGAACATCGTTCATGACTTTCTCGCGCTCGCCAGACAGCACGCTGCGCACATCCCGCTTGGTGACCTCCTCGTTGAACGCAGCCTGAACCACCGGGCTCAGCCGGCTTTCAAGGTTGCGGAAGTCCACCCCGTTGTTGCGGATGAACTGGCGAGGCTCGCTGATGCGCCACTTGACCAACCAGTCGATGACCAGACTTTTCTTCTCCGCGGTGAAGATGGGACGGGTCTCCGGGCTGTCCAGGGTCTGCACGCGCTTGTCCAGGAAAACGACGTTCTGGAAGGGCGGCGGCAGCTTCCACTTCAGCCCAGGTTCGGTGATGACTTCCTTGATCTCACCCAACGCGTAAATGACGCCCACCTGGCGCTGGTCAACCACGAACAGGGTCGATGAAGCGACCAGGACCAAAGCCAACAGGCCAGAAAGGGCAATGCCAATGCGGTTCATGTGTAGGGCTCCCCTCAACGGCCTTCTCGGTCGCGCGTGCGCGTCCCGTCACGCGATCGAACGTCAGCAGGCGGCACCGCGGCCCCTGCCGCGCCCGTCATGCCCGCCGGTGCAGCCGCATCCGGTGCCGGCGCGGCGTTCGCGGCACCCATCGCAGAGACGCCTTGCTGCTGGAGGATCTTGTCCAGCGGCAGGTACAGGAGGTTCGAACCGCTGCGACTGTCGACCATGACCTTGGTCACGTTGGAGTACACCTGCTGCATGGTTTCCAGATACAGGCGGTCTCGGGTCACCCCCGGAGCCTTCTGATACTCGTTCAGCACCGACTTGAAACGTTGCGCATCACCCTCGGCCTGAGCGATAACGCGCGAACGGTAGCCTTCGGACTCTTCGCGCAAACGTGCTGCAGTGCCCCGAGCCTTGGGGATGACATCGCTGGCATAGGCCTGACCCTCGTTCTTGAACCGGTCGCGATCGGCGCCGGCCTTCACCGCATCGTTGAACGCGGCCTGGACCTGCTCCGGGACCTGCACGTTCTGGACGTTGACATTGGCCACCACGATGCCGGTGTTCAGTCTGTCCAGCTGGGCTTGCAAGGACTTCATGAGATCCGTGGCGATGGCGTCCCGCTGCTCGTAGAGCACCTGATCGACCTTGCTGCGACCCACGATCTCACGCACGGCTGACTCGGCCGCCTGCACCACCGCGTCGTCGGGGCGGAAGTTTTCGAAAAGGTAGGCCCGTGCATCCTTGAGCCGGTACTGCACGGTGAACCGTATGTCGACGATGTTCTCGTCTTCAGTGAGCATCGAGGAATCCCGCAGGCCGGTGGTCGGCACCACCGTGTTGCGCCCGACGTCTACCGAGCGCAGCTGCGTGACGCTGACGGTCTCGTGCGACTGGAACGGGTAAGGAAAACGCCACTGGAAACCCGCATCCGAGGTGTAGCTGTACTTCCCGAAGGATGTCACCACCGCTTGCTGACCTTCCTGCACGATAAAGAAGCCACTGCCCAACCACACCAGTGCCGCCACTGCGGCAATCAGGCCGCCGCCTATGCCCGCGTTGCGCATGTTCCGTGGCGGTTGGGGGCCCTCACCCGACGGTTCGCGCTGCGGACCGGGACCGACGCCCTTGCCCCGGAACAGGCCATTGAGCTTGCGATTGAAGTCACGCCACAGTTCGTCAAGATCAGGCGGGCCGTCCTGACGGCCATTGGCCATCAGCCATCGGCCACGCCGTCCCAAGAACGTAGCAAGGCCGTCCCGCCAACGAAGAGACGCTTCCCTCACGCGGCGGAAGCCTCGCTTGACGGGCGGTGTGTGGGCCGACTCTTCAGTGCCGGCCTGATGGGAGGGGGATGGGTTCATGAGTCGGTCAAAGCATGCAAATGGGTCTGTCCGTCGGGATGCGGCTCATCGTCTGTGGGCGGTTCGTGCAGCGAGACTGCTCGGGCCGCAATGGCAGCACGCAAGTCCTCGAGGCCTGTACCCTCCAGAGCACTGACGAAAACACGTGTCACCTGCCGGCCCGAACGGTCCTCGAACACATCCACCGGTTGGCGGGGACGCGCCGAGGGTTCCAGCCGGTCCAGCTTGTTGCACACCAGGATCTGCGGCACCGCAGCGGCACCGATGTCCTGCAGCACACGATCCACCTCATCCTTCTGCTCCTGCAGAACCGGACTGGAGGCGTCAGTGACATGGAGCAGGAGGTCGGCGTCCACGGCTTCGGAGAGGGTGGCCTGGAATGCCTCCACCAACTTGTGGGGCAGATCACGGATGAACCCCACGGTATCCGACAAGGACACCGAGGTCTGCGCCTGTTCGAGCCACATGCCACGCGTGGTCGTGTCCAGGGTGGCGAACAACTGGTCAGCCGCGTACGAGCGGGCCTTGACGAGTGAGTTGAAAAGAGTGGACTTGCCAGCGTTGGTATAGCCCACCAGTGACACCTTGAAGGTGCCACGCCTCAGACGTGCACGCCGCTGCGTCACCCGTTGCTTCTTGACCTTCTCAAGCCGCGCCTTGACGCTCTTGATGCGCTCGGAAATCATGCGCCGGTCCAACTCGATCTGCGTTTCGCCTGGACCCCCACGCGTACCGATGCCACCCCTTTGGCGCTCGAGGTGGGACCACCTGCGCACCAGACGGGTGGACAGGTATTGAAGGCGGGCAAGCTCCACCTGAAGCTTGCCCTCGTGACTTTGGGCCCGGTCACCAAAGATGTCCAGGATCAAGGCCGTTCGGTCAGACACGGGAACGCCAAGGAACTGCTCGAGGTTGCGTTGCTGGACGGGACTCAAGGCCTGGTCAAAGATCACGCCCTGCGCCGCCGTACCCGCCACGAGAGCCTTGATCTCCTCGGCCTTTCCGGACCCGACGAACAGCGCTGCGTCGGGCGCCTTTCGGCGCGCGGTCACACGCGCTACGGGCTCGTCACCCGCAGACGTGGCCAGCAAGGCGAGTTCCTCGAGCTCGGCATCGAACCAGCCGCCTTGACCGAAATCCACACCCACCAGCACGGCGTTCGGCCTGGAGCTGCGGACAGCCTCGAGCGTTTCAGGCGAGGTCTTCAAAGTGGGATGAGGTCCATGAGGGGCCGGGCGCAACTGTCGAGCCGCTTCAGACGGGCTCCGACTCGCTGGCGTGGAAGTTCACGGCACGTCCGGGCACCACCGTCGAGATGGCGTGCTTGTAGACCATCTGCGTCACCGTGTTGCGCAGCAACACGACGTACTGGTCGAAGGACTCGATCTGACCCTGCAACTTGATGCCATTGACCAAGTAGATGGAGACCGGAATGTGTTCCTTGCGCAAAAGATTGAGGAACGGATCTTGAAGAAGTTGGCCTTTATTGCTCACGATATGCTCCGTGATGGAAGACTTGTCACCTTATCACATGGGGTTGTCCCTCACGTCTGCAAGGGACCACGAGGCGCCACAAACCCGCGTGGGCTCAGTCAGCCTTGTCGAAGGGATTGTCTGCGGAGCGCATCTGCAACCGCAGCGGTGTGCCGACAAGCTTGAAGTGGTCCCGAACGCGACCTTCGATGTAGCGCTTGTAGGAGTCCGGGACGGAATCCAGCGAGGTGCCGTGCACCACCACCACAGGTGGATTCATCCCGCCCTGATGCGCATAACGCAGTTTGGGGCGGAAGCGCCCAGCCCGCGGAGGCTGCTGGTGCGCCACCGCTTCCTGGAGGACGCGGTTCAGGGTGGGCGTGGACATCTTGCAGGTGGCAGACGCATGTGCCAAAGCGATGGACTTCCACACCGGGCTGAGCCCCTGGCGCTTGAGCGCTGAGATGTGCAGAACGGGGGCGAACTTCAGGAAGGCCAGGCGCTGCTCGATGGAGCGCAGCAACATGTCCCGCTGGTAGCCATCAATGGCGTCCCACTTGTTGACGGCGATCACCACCGCTCTGCCCGATTCGAGGATGTAGCCGGCGATATGGGCATCTTGCTCCGACACCCCCTGGGTGGCATCCAGGAGGAGCAGGACGACGTTCGCATCAGCGATCGCCTGCAAGGTCTTGACCACCGAGAACTTCTCGATCGCCTCGAACACCTTGCCTTTGCGGCGAAGCCCCGCCGTGTCGATCAGCTCGTAGCGCTGCCCATCGCGCTCAAAGGGCACGGAGATCGCGTCCCGCGTGGTGCCAGGCAAGTCGAAGGCCACCAGGCGCTCTTCACCCAGCCAGGTGTTGATGAGGGTCGACTTGCCCACATTCGGCCGACCCGCCACAGCCAGTCGGATAGGCCGATCCTGTGAGTCCGCATCGTCATCGGCGGGAACATCCTCGTCGAAATCGAAGCCCTCCAGCGCTTCTTCGACAAGGCTGCGGATGCCCTGCCCATGCGCCGAGGAGATCGGGATCGGTTCACCAATGCCCAGTTCGAAGAACTCCGCCAGCAGCGGGGAGTCGCGCATGCCTTCGGCCTTGTTGGCGGCCAGTAGGACCTTTTTGCGCTCGGCGCGAAGGTAACGGGCAATGTCGTGGTCCTGGGCCGACAACCCGGCACGCAGATCCACCACGAAGATCACGACATCGGCCTCTGCCACGGCCTGCCGGGTCTGCCGCGCCATCTCCCGCACGATGCCGGTCGAAGAGTCCGGCTCAAAGCCGCCGGTGTCGATGACGATGAACTCGCGCGGCCCCAGGCGCGCGTCGCCATAGTGACGATCCCGGGTCAGGCCGGCGAAGTCGGCGACGATCGCATCCCGGCTCTTGGTCAGCCGATTGAACAGGGTGCTCTTGCCGACATTGGGTCGACCGACGATGGCGATGACCGGTTTCAAGGATGCAGTCTCAACTTTTTTCGGGGGAGTGCCGGCGCAGGCACCGAGCCCTCGCGCTGAAGCTCAGGTGGGCGAACGGTCACTCGGGCCGGAAGGCATACAGGCCGCCCGCCCGCGTCACCACCAGCAAGGTGGCACCTTGGACAACGGGCGCACCCACGACGCCGCTGCCGTCGGTCGAAAGGCGCAGCAAGGGCTGGCCGTCCTCACGGTCCAGGAAGTGCACAAAGCCTTGTGCATCCCCCACCACAGCGGTACGGCCGGCAACCAGCACGCCCGACAGGCCTCGGAACAGAAGCTTTTCGTTGGTCCAGAGCAGTTCACCCGTGCCCTGGCGCCAGCCCGACAGCCGATCTGAGCTGTCGCCGGCCACCACCACCCGGTCATCGGCCCCGATGGACTGGCTGCCCGGAGCATTGCGGGACCACATCAGGCTGCCGCGCACGGCATCCACACAGCCCACCGTGGCCTGGAACGCACGCGTGCAAAGCACATTGCCCACCCGTGCGGCCGGGCCCACCAGATCTGCAAGGCGCTCCACCTCGTTGGTGCCTCGCGGATTGGCTACCGAAGCCTCCCACCGAACGGTTCCGCGCAAAGGGTCAACGCCCGTCATGCGCGGGCCCTGGCCGACCACCAGGGTGTCGCGCACAGCTAACACCACCCCCGCCTGACCCAACGTCAGGGCATCACCCGGGCGCTGCAGTACCCACAGCTTCTTGCCATCGGTGGCGTCGAAGGCATGAACCGCACGGTCCACGCTCATGACAAAGACCCGCTCGCCGGCGACGAGGGGAGCTGTCATGACGCGCCCAGGGAGCTTCGCCTTCCACAGCACCCGCCCCTGCTCAATCGTCACGACCTCATGGCCTCGCGTGACCACCGACGTGAACCGCCCATCCGTACCCACACCTGCGGCGACACCGCTGCCCACCTGCGCGCGCCAGAGCTCTCGCCCCGTGGTGGCCTCCAGGGACAGCACGGTACCGTCGTCACCAGCGACGATATAGGCCCCGTCGCGCGCCGCAACTGTCAGCGGAAACTGCACACCCGCGATCTTGGCTTGCCAGACCTGACGGCCCGCGATCTTGGGTGTCAGAGGCTCCAGCGGTGTGGGCTTGGGCTTGACGTTGCTGCACGCCCCTAACAACACAGCGGTGGACAACGCGGCCAGCCAAACCGGAAACCGCCTGCCCGGCCTACCGCTCACTTCTGCACCCCCGAAGCTGCAGACGCGGGCGACACCCCCAAGGTGTAGAGCTTGGCCTCCACCACCCTGCGGTACTCCACGGTTTCGGGAAAGCCCTTCCACGCCGAGAGCAAGGCCTCAGCGGCTTGCTGCGGCTTGCCCTGAGCCAACAGGATGTCACCGCGGCGGTCTGCCACCAAAGCCTCATAGCCTTTGACGTTCGCGGACTCCAGCACCTTCAGTGCTTCGTCCCACCGCTTGGCGTCGAGCTCTATGCCGGCCAACCGCAGTGCTGCCAGTGCTCGCAGTCCTTCGTCCTTGGACTTGTCGACCACCCAGCGCAACACTTGCGTCGCCGCATCCGCCTGACCTTTCTCGATCTGCAACCGGGCCAGCATCAGCCCGCCTTGCGCGGTCCACTGGGCGGCAGGGTAGCGTGCCTGCAAATCAGAAAAGATCTTCGCCGAGCGCTCGGCGTCGCCCGCCTGCAAAGAGCGGTCCAGTTCGTCGAACATGGCGCTCGCCTTGATGCCCTGGTCGCGCTGATACCAGTTCCAGCCATTCCAGGCCGCGAACGCGCCCAGCACCAGCACCAAGCTCCAGGTGATGAGGTTGCCGTACTGTTTCCAGAACGATTTGATCGAGTCGAGTTGCTCCTGCTCTTGCAGGTCTAGAGGTGTGGCCATGGGAGGAAGCGGGAAAGAAGCGTGGATTATGCGGTGCGCAGTTCGTGGGCCCAGCCTGCCGCGGTGTGCATGGGCCGGGTGTACTGGCCCTGCGCATCGGCGCGCATTGGCTTGATGGAGACCTGACCTGCTGCGACCTCGTCCTGGCCGAACACCAAGGCGTAACGGGCACGACTTGCATCGGCCTTCTTGAACTGCGCCTTCAGGCTTGCGCCCCCTGCGTGCATCTGAACCGTCAGGCCTTGCTCGCGCAGCGCGTCCATCACCACCATGGCTTGCGGAAGGCAGGCAGCGTCGGGCAGCACCGCGTAGACGTCTGGCGCTGAATCGGGCACCGGTACGCCGATCTCCTGCAGCAGCAGCAGAAGCCGCTCCACACCAAGACCAAAGCCGATGGCCGGCGTGGGCTTGCCGCCAAGTTGCTCGAACAGGCCGTCATAGCGCCCACCGCCGCACACCGTGCCTTGCGAACCGAGGTGATCGGTGACCCACTCGAACACGGTGAGGTTGTAATAGTCCAGCCCGCGTACGAGCCGGGGGTTGATCCGGTAGGGCACGCCCGTCGCATCCAGCACGGCGCACACGGCGGCCAGATGCGCACGTGATGCCTCGCCCAAGTGATCGGCCAGCTTCGGGGCTGCCTCGACCAGAGCCTGCAAGGCTGGATTCTTGGTGTCCAGGATGCGAAGCGGGTTGCTGTGCAGGCGGCGACGGCTGTCCTCGTCCAGCGAATCCATATGCTCGGTGAAGTAGGCCACCAGCGACGCGCGATGGGCCGCGCGCTCAGCAGGCTGACCCAGGCTGTTGAGCTCCAGGCGCACATGCTCACCAACTTGCAGACCCAGCGCCTGCCAGAGGCTGCGCACCATCAGGATGAGTTCGGCATCCACGTCCGGACCGGCAAAGCCCAGGGCTTCGACATCCAGCTGATAGAACTGGCGGTACCTGCCCTTCTGCGGCCGCTCGTGTCGAAACACCGGGCCGATCGACCACACCCGCAGGGGGCCGTTGTAGAGCGCGTTGTGCTCCACCATCGCCCGGACGATGCCGGCGGTGATCTCCGGCCTCAGGGTCAGCGCATCACCGTTCATCGCATCGACCCAGGAGTACATCTCCTTCTCAACGATGTCCGTGGCTTCGCCGATGCCGCGCACGAAGAGTGGAGTGGGCTCGACGACGGGCGTCAGAAGGTGCTGGTAGCCGTGGCGGGCCATCACCATCTCCACGGTGCGCTCGAACCAGCGCCAGATGGCAGAGTCCGGCAACTTCTCCTTGCGGGGAACGCTGCCCGGCAGGATGTCGTTCATGCCTTTGACGGCAAACAATTTGTCGAGCATGGGATATGCGGCGCCGTGAGGCGCCATGGCAAAGGCGGGAAGAATCAGCGGGAAGTCAATCGGTGCCGCAGCCGGCTTCAATGCGCGGACGTGGCGGCGCCAAAGCGACGCTCGATGTAGGACTCCACGATCTGGTGGAACTCCTGGGCAATACCGTCGCCCCGCAAGGTCATCGCCTTCTCACCATCGATGAACACGGGCGCCGCGGGCGCCTCGCCCGTGCCTGGCAGGCTGATGCCAATGTCGGCATGCTTGCTCTCCCCGGGGCCATTGACGATGCACCCCATCACCGCCACCCTCAAGGTCTCAACCCCGGGAAAGCGTGTCTTCCATACGGGCATCATGCGGCGCAAGTGGTCATCGATCTGCTTGGCCAGTTCCTGGAAGGTGGTGCTGGTGGTGCGGCCGCAGCCCGGGCAGGCCGTCACGCTGGGGTTGAAGGTGCGAAGGCCCAGGGATTGCAATATCTCCAGGGCCACCGCCACCTCCTGAGTGCGGGCCTCACCAGGTTGGGGGGTCAGGCTCACACGGATCGTGTCACCGATGCCCTCCTGAAGCAGCACACCCAAGGCAGTGCTTGAAGCCACCGTGCCCTTGGTGCCCATGCCGGCCTCGGTCAGGCCCAGATGCAAGGCGTGATCGCAGCGGGCCGCGAGTGCTCGGTAGACGGAGATCAAGTCCTGCACGCCACTGACCTTGCAACTGATGATGATCTGGTCGGGATCCATCCCCAGCGATCGGGCTTCGGCAGCAGACTGCAGGGCCGAGTGCACCAGGGCCTGGTACATCACCTGCTGGGCGTTCCAGGGCTGGGCCCGCTGCGCGTTGTCGTCCATCATCGAGGCCAGCAGTTCCTGGTCCAGGCTTCCCCAGTTCACCCCGATGCGCACCACCTTGTCATGCCGCATGGCGGCCTCGATCATCTGCGCGAACTGCACGTCGCGCTTGCGGCCCTTGCCCACATTGCCCGGGTTGATGCGGTACTTGCTCAGGGCTGCGGCACATTCCGGATACTGGCTCAGCAAGGTGTGTCCGTTGTAGTGGAAGTCCCCCACCAGCGGCACATCCACTCCCATGCGATCCAACTGCTCGCGAATGTGCGGCACCGCCTGTGCTGCCTCAGGTGTGTTGACGGTGATCCGCACCATCTCGGAGCCTGCCTGCGCGAGTTCTTTCACCTGAATGGCCGTCTCGATCACATCAACCGTGTCGGTATTCGTCATCGACTGCACTCGCACAGGGGCATCACCACCCACCGTGACGATGCGAGAGCCCCAGCGCACGCGCGCCTGCCTGGACCTGCGGGGCCTCGGGCTGGCCGGCTCGATGAAGACGGGTTCAGACAGGTCACTCATGACGGGGTCTCCGCGCCTATTTCAGTTCCACCCGGGCGACATTGTCCCGCGTGCTGGTGCTCAGATCGACATCACGACCACGCCAACGCACCTGGGTTCCGGCGGCGTTGCCGATCGTGAGCTTCAAGCCAGCCCCTTTCTCCAGGGAGACCACTTCACCTGGCGTCAACGTACGCGCCCAGATCTGGCGGCCTTGAAGATCAGTGGCCTCGACCCAGGAGGGCTCCGTGACGCTGACGGCCGAGTCCATGCCCGCAGTGGAACTGGCCGCCGACTCGGCGGGGGCCCCATGAACCGTCTGGACCACCGGACCAGTCAACGAAGACGACGCTGACGGTAAGGCTTCGGATGCAGCCGCTCCAGAAGGCTGCGCTGCGGCTGACGCTCCCGCAGCCGCTGTGGGTGCCACCGAAGCGCCGGCTGCGCCCGGCGCGACAGTCCGCCACGACATCCAGGATGCGGGGGCCCACCACAAGGCCACGGCCAGCAACATCAGCAGAGTCACGGCCCACCACCAGCCACGTCGGTCGGCCGCAGAGCGCAGCACCACAGGAGCGCTGCCGAGCTGGGAAGAGGACTCGCTCCCTCCCTGGCTGACCTGATCCAGTGTTGAGGTGTGCGCATCAAGACGTGGCAAGGCCTCCAGAATGGGCGCAGGGTCACACTTCAACACCCGGCATACGGACAGCGCCAGGGCCCTCACAAAGGTGGCATCGTGCAGTTCATCAAACTGGTTGCTTTCCAGCAGCTCCAGCTTGCGCACGGGCACCTTCAAGGTGGTGGACAGCAGACCGATGTGCATGCCACAGCGCTCACGAGCCGCTCGCAGCATTGCGCCAGCAGACGCCTCACCGGAGGGTTGGTCAACGAGTGGCTCATTCATCGAAGCGCCCTCTCTCGTACATCAGGGTCTCTGACGACTGGGGGAACCGCTCCTGGAGTTGCTGACCCCACATGCGCATCGCCGCTGTGTCGCCCAGGCGTCGCTCCACTCTGACGGCCAGCCAAAGAGACTGCGGCGTGGCGAACTCCCTCCGAAGGTGCACGCGCCGGATGTAGAAGCGGGCACGCTCGAACTCCCCCCGGCGGAACAGCAGGTCGCTCAGGTGGAAGCCGGTCACGGGATTGGCCGGGTCCAGTTCGTAGGCCCGGCTCAGCGCTGCCTCGGCCTCAGGCCACCTCTGTGCCCTTGCAAGGCATATGCCCTGTGCCATTTGGGTTCTGACGGTATCGCGGTACTGCGGCTGCGCCAGGGCCTGCCTGAACATGGCGTCTGCCTCCGCCCATCGGCCTGACTGACAGGCAAACCAAGCGAAGTTGTGCATCACGTCGCCATCACGGGGCGCCAACTGCAGGGCGCGCCTGAAGCTTTCTTCCGCCAGCCGGGTTTCCCCCATGGCGGCGTAGATCAACCCACGAAGGTTGAATGCCTCGGGCAAGTCAGGGCGAGCTGCCAGGGCCAGCTTGACTTCGTCCAGCGCCGTAGAAGTCTGACCACGGGTGAAGTAGCCCGCGGCCAACTCCATCCGAACACGGGCTCGCCTGTCGGCGTCCGTCTGGTCTGATGAGGTCTTGACATCGTCGGTCATTCCCTGGCCAGGCTCCGTCGCACAGCCTCCCAGACCTGCGAGCCAGAGCACAGCCAGCGTCCAAAGGACGAACCAGCGATGAAATCCGGGAGCGCGCGAGACCGTCACGGCGACACCCTCACCGGCTGGATGGCAATCGAGCGCCCGGCGCGTCTGGCCTGCACGTCGGTACGGTCCTGCACCTCGCCTGCAAGCTGCCCGCAGGCCGCGTCGATATCGTCTCCCCGGGTCTTGCGAACGGTGGTCACGTAACCCGCTTCTTGCAGCAGCGCTGCAAACGCGCTAACCCGCTGCGGGCTGGAGCGCCGCAGTCCCGACGCAGGGAAGGGATTGAACGGGATGAGATTGAACTTGCAAGACACCGCGATCCCGCCGGAGTCCTCTGAATGGCCCCGCACCAGGTCCACCAACCTGGCCGCATGCACGTCGGAGTCGTTCACGCCTTCGAGCATGCAGTACTCGAAAGTGATGAAGTCCCGCGGTGCCGACTCCAGATATCGGGCACAGGCTCCCATGAGTTCCCTCAGAGGGTACTTGCGGTTCAGCGGAACCAGATCATTTCGCAGCGCATCGTCCGGTGCATGCAGTGAAACCGCAAGCGCCACGGGGCAATCATGCTGCAAGCGATCCATCATGGGGACCACGCCCGAGGTGGACACCGTGACCCGCCTGCGCGACAGGCCATAGGCATGGTCGTCCAGCATCACCTTCAAAGCCGGGACCAAGGCCGCGTAATTCTGAAGGGGTTCTCCCATACCCATCATCACCACGTTGTCCACGGCCCGCTCGTTGTCAGCCAGCCGCAATCGGCCGCGAAGCTCGTGTTCCGCGTGCCACAACTGCCCCAGGATCTCGCCTGTTCGCAGATTGCGGCTGAAGCCTTGGTGCCCCGTAGAGCAGAACGGACACCCCACTGCGCAACCGGCTTGCGAAGATACACACAAGGTACCCCGGTCATCGTCCGGAATGAAGACCGTCTCCACCGCGTTGCCGTTGCCCACGTCGAACAGCCACTTGACCGTGCCGTCCGAAGAGACATGCTCTGAGAGCACCGGAAGGGCAGATATCTGATGGGTGCCCTCCAGCTTTTCACGCAAACTCCTGGCGAGGTCGGTCATCCTGCCGAAGTCGGACTCACCGCGTCGATGTACCCAGCGGAAGAGTTGAGTCGCACGGAAGCGCTTCTCGCCCAGTCTCTCGACATGGGCGATGAGTGTTTCGTGATCGAGATCGAGAAGGTTCACAGCGCTTGGGGGTCCTGACGCACCGCTCGACCTGGCCAGGCCGGCGGGGCCCCGGCCCGCCTCGTTCAGCGGCTGTAGACGTTCATGCCAGGGAAGAAGAAAGCCACCTCGGCGGCGGCCGTCTCAGGGGCGTCCGAGCCGTGGACGGCATTGGCGTCGATGCTGTCAGCGAAGTCAGCACGGATGGTGCCCTTGTCGGCCTTCTTGGGGTCGGTGGCGCCCATCAACTCGCGATTGCGCGCAATGGCTCCTTCTCCTTCCAGCGCCTGGATCATGACAGGGCCGGAGATCATGAAGCTGACGAGATCATTGAAGAAGGGGCGAGCCTTGTGCACCGCGTAGAAGGCCTCAGCCTCGCCGCGGGAGAGGTGCACCATCTTCGCGGCGACGATCTTCAATCCTGCGCCTTCAAAGCGGGCATAGATCTGACCGATCACGTTCTTCGCCACGGCGTCGGGCTTGATGATCGACAAGGTGCGTTCGATAGCCATTCCAAAACTCCTGAAACCAAAACTTGAGAAAACCTCCCAGTGTAGCCCGCGGGTTGACGGCGTCGCCACCCTCCGCAGCACCGGGCACTTTGGGGGCAAGGGCTTGTAGCAAGCCTCTACCGACGGCGCCCCCCCTTGCCGGAGCGACCTGCTTTGCCCTTCTGATGGAAAGCATCTGCGCCGATATAGCCGACTGAGGTTCGCATGGGGTCGGGCTGGCCACCCGCAGCCTGCACCTTGCCACCCGTCGGCTTCTTTCTTGACCTGCCAGCGCCACCACCGGTCGCAGACTTCACGGCCTTCACGAAGCGCTTGTCGTAAGTCTGCTGCAGCGGGTTGGGAATCGGTCCGTCCTCATCCAGTTCCCGGCGGGGCCGCGCTTCAGCCTGCACCGCCCGACGGTCGTAGGTCTGGAGCAACGGGTTGGGAATGGGCCCGTCCTCGTCGATGTCCCGTACCCGCCGCGCTTGCTGGATGGCCCGCTTGTCATAGGTCTGCTGCAAGGGGTTGGGAATCCGAGCGAAGTTTTCGGTATCACCCGCCTCCCCCGCACCGTCCTCTGACAGCCTAGGCGGCAAGCCCACTGATCCTGCCTCCCGCTGGCGACCGCGCCTTGCGTTCTTGCGACCTCGAGGACCCGTTGCTGCCACCCCTTCACGCACAGGCTTCGGGCCCACCGAACTCCCTGCCTGTACCCCACTCGAGGTCATGGAGCGCAACACCTTGACGTCTTCTGTTGGCAGGTCCACCCAGACACCGCGACGCAACCCCTTGGGCAGCACGACGCTGCCATATCGAATGCGGATCAGCCGGCTCACGGCATGACCCACGGAATCGAACAACTTGCGGACTTCACGATTGCGCCCTTCGGTGATCACCACCCGAACCCAGCGGTTCGCGCCGTCGCCCCCGCCGTCCTCGATGCTCTTGAAGGCGGCGACCTGCCCGTCAACCTCCACGCCTTCGAGCAGCTTGGTCCGGTTCTCGTCGGACAAGGAACCCAGGATGCGGACCGCGTACTCGCGCTCGACACCAAAGCGGGGATGCATGAGCCTGTTGGCGAGATCACCTGAATTGGTGAACAGCAACAGTCCCTCGGTGTTGATGTCCAAGCGTCCAACGGACTGCCACTTGCCCTGCGGCAGGCGAGGCAGGCGCCTGAACACGGTGGGCCGCTGCTGGGGGTCGTCGTGGGTGACCACCTCGCCTGCAGGCTTGTGATACGCGATCACGCGCGCAGGCAGCGGCGCGATGCGCACCTTGACCGGCTTGCCGTTGACCGCAATCTTGTCACCGTAGGAAATGCGTTGTCCGGTGTGTGCGGCCTGGCCGTTGACGGTGACACGGCCCTCGGCAATCATTTGCTCCATGTCGCGCCTGGAGCCCACGCCAGATTGCGCAAGGACCTTGTGCAGCTTGGGAGCGTCGAATTCAGGCGCCAAGACCCTGCGCGCAGGCGCCTGCTTTGATGGCACAGCGGCTTCCTGTGCAGCAGCATCGGCGGGCTCGCGATCCTCTCCCACCGGGCCGCGAGTTCCGGACGCATCTTCTTCGTCTGCAGACTCGTCGAACGCCCCGGACATGACGGCGCCAAAAACCTCGGAAGGATCAGACTTCTCCAGCGTGGGAGTTCCGCCCCCCTGATCGTCCATGAAGCGGCCCGCAGCCAATGGGGCATCGGCAGACGCACCCTCCGCCAAGTCTGCGCCCTCCACGGCCACACCAGAGCCTTGACCGCCTTTATCACCTCTGCGACCGCGCCGACGGTTGCGCTTGCGCCGCCGCGGGTCTCTCAGGGTGTCAGACTCCGCTTCTTCCGCAGACGGCCCCGGGGCTACCAACGGTCCGGACGCTGCATCGCGGTCGGCTGACTCGGTTGCTCCAGCCCCATCGCCGTGGCCGGTCGACTGGTCCGGAGTCTCTTGCCGGGCGCGCTTGGTGCTGTCTGTCTGGTCAGGATCGGGCTGGTTCATGCGATATCGCCTTGAAGGGCTGGGTCGGGAGAGGGCGTCGGAAGTCCGGAAACTGTGCTCGTGTTCGAGTCAACAGGTGCCCCATCGGGGGTTTCGCTGGGCGCCTCGGAGGCCGCCCGAAAGATGGGAAGATCATCGTGCGACAGCTGCGCCGTGACCTCTGCACCATGGGCAGCGGGCGCCAGTGCATCGGCCGCTTCACCTGCGCTGGCTCCACCGCCCACCTCGGGCAACTGGTTCAGGCTCGAGAGCCCCAGATCGTCGAGGAACTGCCGAGTGGTGCCATACAAGGCCGGACGCCCCGGTGACTCGCGGTAGCCGATTGCCTCGATCCATCCCCGATCCTCCAGCTGCTTGACGATCTGGCCGGACACCACGACGCCGCGGATATCCTCGATGTCTCCCCGCGTCACGGGCTGGCGGTACGCGATGATCGCCAGGGTCTCCATGACCGCTCTGGAATACCGCGGTGGCTTCTCCGGATGCAAACGATCCAGGAAAACCCGCATCTCGGGGCGGCTCTGAAACCGCCAGCCCGAGGAAACGGCCACCAGTTCCACCCCTTTGTCCGCCCACTCCTGCACCAGTTCGTGCAGCAGCGCAGTCAGCTCGGGCGCCGTCAACTGGCCGTCAAAGAGCAACTGCAGTTCGCGCACGGGCACGGGGGCCTGCGCACAGATCAAAGCAGTTTCCAGGACCCTCTTGGCGTCCGATGTATTCATCAATGGGTGACCCGAAACAGCGAACCGGGCGCCGGAACAGCCGGGGTGGGACCCTCCGGGTCCGCCGTGCTGCGATTCCGGAAAACCGGACCCAGTCCGCACAAATCATGAAAGCCCCTCGAACAGTGCGACATCGCCAGTTCATGAAGAGAAGAGCCGTGAGTGCTCAATGGGGCACTCCAACGGCCCCGAGGGGCACATGCGAAGTCGTTGGACCACCAGCAGTCGCCAGTGGTCTCAACCTTCGCAAGTCCCTATCTTACGCCCTCAAGAGCTCGAACGAAGCGACTCGCGAAAGGATCCATGCGTAAATGACAACGTTCGTTCAAACCCGCTTGGGACCCAGACCCAGCAGAAACGTTTCAGATGAGCGGTCTCGAGACGCCTTGGGCTTGATGGGCTTGACCACCCGGAAACTGTCCTTGAACAGCTTGACCAGCTGGCTGTAGCCGCTGCCGTGAAACGCCTTGCAGACCAGCGCGCCCTGGCCATCGGCTTTCAAATGGTTGAGCGCAAACTCCACAGCAAGTTCCACCAGGTGTGCCACGCGGGCGGCGTCAGACGACTCGATGCCCGACAGATTGGGCGCCAAGTCAGACAGGACCACATCCACCTTCCGACCTGCCAGCGCCTGCCCCAGGGCTTGCAAGGTCGAATCCTCGCGGAAGTCCCCCCTCAGAAACGTGACGCCCTCGATGGGCTCGAACTCCAGGATGTCCAGCGCGATGACGGTGCCCTCGAGTTCACCCGCCGCAGCCCCCGCGGGCGCAAACTTGCGTCGCACATACTGGCTCCAGGCCCCAGGCGCTGCACCCAGGTCCACGACCACCTGTCCTGGCCGCAACAGACCATGCGTCTCGTCGATCTCCTTGAGCTTGTAGGCTGCCCGAGCCCGATAGCCTTCGCGCTGCGCCATCTTGACGTAGGGGTCATTGAGGTGGTCGTGCAGCCACGCCTTGTTCAGTCGCTTGCTCTTCATGCCGGGTCGATAATACGGGCATGCCTGCCCTCCAGTTGTCCCCCACCGAACGTCGCAGCCTTCGCGCCGATGCCCATCATCTGAACCCGGTCGTCCTCATCGGTGCTGAGGGTCTGACCGAGGCCGTCCGAAAGGAGACCGACGCAGCCCTGAGGGCACATGGGCTGATCAAGCTCAGAGTGTTCTCGGACGTACGGGAAACGCGTGAACAGATGCTCTCCAGCCTGACGGAGGAACTCAGTGCCGCGGCGGTTCAGCACATCGGGAAGCTGTTGGTGCTCTGGCGCCCGATCGAGGAAAAGCCCAAAGAAGCGAGGGAAGACCGACTTCCAGGCCCAAGAGTCGTGAAGCTCGTGTCGTTCTCCAAGAGCGGCAACCACCGAGCCACCGTGAAGAAGGTGAAGGTCCTGGGCAATGAGCGGGTGACTCGCGGTGGCACGATCAAGCGCAAGGAAGCCCGCCAGGTGAGCCAGAAGAAGAAAGCGGCTGGCTGAACAGGCTGATTCGGCTGAACGCGCCAAGGAGGCTGTGGGCACGGGCGCACGACGAGACGCAGGGTCACTCCTCAGACGTAACGCACGGCCATGATTTCGTAGCTCTTGAGGCCACCCGGTGCGCGGACCTCGGCCATGTCACCCTCTGACTTTCCAATGAGGGCTCGCGCGATCGGGCTGGAGATGGAAATCAATCCGAGCTTGAGATCCGCCTCGTCATCGCCCACGATCTGGTAGGTCACTCGCACACCCGTTGCCTCTTCCTCCAGATCCACCGTCGCGCCAAACACCACCCGACCATCTGCGTCGAGAGTGGCCGGGTCGATCACCTGGGCTGCGGCGAGCTTGCCTTCGATTTCCAGGATCCGGCCCTCGATGAAGCCCTGCTTGTCCTTGGCCGCGTCGTACTCGGCGTTCTCGGACAAGTCCCCCTGAGCACGCGCCTCGGCAATGGCCTGAATCACGGCATGCCGCTCCACGGTCTTCAAGCGGTGCAGTTCCTCCTTCAGCATGTCGGCGCCGCGTCGGGTCAGGGGAATGGTGCTCATGGCTCTGTAGGTGTTCGATTCAAGAAAAACCGCCGCAGGGGACCTTTCGGTCTGCTGCGGCGGCTATACCTTCGTGAAGTGTAGTTCAGGCCAGCCTGCGACCTGCTTTCAGGCTTCGTCGCAGGGCGAACCCTGCCCGCTCAATCAATGCAGCGAAAGATGCAGCTCTTGGAGCGACTTGACTGCCAGATCTGCACGATGCTTGAGCGCCTCGGTAGCGGCTTCCGATCCGGCCATCGTGGTGTAGTAAGTCACCCGGTTGGCCAAGGCGGCGGTGCGGATATGGCGCGAGTCGGCAATGGCCGTACGCGTTTCGTCCACGGTGGTGAACACCAGCTGAATCTCGCCCGCCTTGACCATGTCGCCGATGTGAGGTCGTCCGTCCTTGACCTTGTTCACCGCCTTCACCGGCACGCCGGCTGCAGCGATCGCTGCCGCCGTGCCGCGCGTGGCCACGATCTGGAAGCCCAATGCATGCAGGTCCTTGGCCACCTGCACGGCCCTGGACTTGTCGGAGTCCTTCACGGTCAACACGACCGTGCCCTTGGAAGGCAGGCGTGAGCCTGCGCCCAACTGGCTCTTGAGCATCGCCTCGCCAAAGGTTTCGCCCACGCCCATGACCTCGCCCGTCGACCGCATCTCCGGCCCGAGGACAGGATCCACGCCCGGGAACTTGTTGAAGGGGAACACGGCCTCCTTGATGCTGAAGTAAGGCGGAATCACCTCCCCCTTCACGCCGGTTTGGTCGGCCAGACGCTGGCCCGCCATGCAACGCGCAGCGATCTTGGCAAGCGGCTGACCCGTGGCCTTGCTGACGAAAGGCACGGTCCGGGAAGCCCGGGGGTTGACCTCCAGCACGTAAACCACCGCCTCGTCACCCTCACCCTGAATGGCGAACTGCACGTTCATGAGGCCCACCACGTTCAAGGCCCGGGCCATCAGCGTGGTCTGGCGTCGCATCTCGTCCTGCAGTGCAACACTCAAGGTGTAGGGAGGCAAAGAGCAGGCAGAGTCGCCACTGTGGATGCCCGCAGCTTCCACGTGTTCCATGATGCCGCCGATCATGACCTGAGATCCGTCGCCGATGCAGTCCACATCGACCTCGACGGCGTCATTGAGGAAGCGGTCCAGCAGCACAGGAGACTTCTCGCTCACGCGAACCGCTTCGCGCATGTAGCGCTCGAGGTCCTTGTCGCCGTGAACGATCTCCATGGCGCGGCCGCCCAGAACGTAGCTGGGTCGGACCACCAGCGGGTACCCGATCTCCTTGGCCAACGCCAGCGCCTGCTCTTCAGTGCGGGCGGTGCGGTTGGGCGGCTGTCGCAGGCCCAACTCATGCAACAGCTTCTGGAAACGCTCGCGGTCTTCGGCAATGTCGATGCTGTCGGGCGAGGTGCCGATGATGGGCACGCCTGCGCGTTCAAGGTCGAGCGCAAGTTTCAAGGGGGTTTGTCCACCGTACTGGACGATGACACCCAGCGGCTTCTCCACGGCCACGATTTCCAGCACATCTTCCAAGGTCACCGGCTCGAAGTACAGCCTGTCGCTGGTGTCGTAGTCGGTGGAGACCGTCTCAGGATTGCAATTGACCATGATGGTCTCGTAGCCGTCTTCGCGCATGGCGAGCGCGGCGTGCACGCAGCAGTAATCGAACTCGATGCCCTGCCCGATGCGGTTGGGTCCGCCCCCCAGCACCATGATCTTCTTGCGGCTGCTGGGTGCAGCCTCGCACTCCTCCTCATAAGTGGAGTACATGTAGGCTGTCTGCGTGGCGAACTCGGCCGCGCAGGTGTCCACCCGCTTGTAGACGGGCCGCACCCCGAGCGCATGACGGTGCGCCCGCACCGCATGCTGGTGCGTGCCGGTCAGCACCGCCAATCGGCGATCGGAAAAGCCCATGCGCTTGAGGTGCCGCATCTCGGCCTGGGTGAGGGAATCCAAGGCCCTCGCCCGGACCTGCGCTTCGGTGGTCACGATGTGCTCGATCTGCGCCAGGAACCAGGGGTCGATGGCCGTCTCGGCGTGGACCTCGTCCAGGGTCATCCCGATGCGAAATGCATCGCCCACGAACAGGATGCGCTCCGGGCCAGGCTCGCCGATCTCTTCGACGATCTCGTCGCGGTCATCACTGCGTTCCGTCAGGCCATCGATGCCGGTTTCCAGTCCCCGAAGGGCCTTCTGGAAGCTTTCCTGGAAGGTTCGACCGATGGCCATGACCTCCCCCACGGACTTCATCTGTGTGGTCAGGTGGGGGTCGGCAGCAGGGAACTTTTCAAACGCAAAGCGCGGAATCTTGGTGACGACGTAGTCGATGCTGGGCTCGAAGCTCGCCGGGGTGGCGCCACCCGTGATGTCGTTCTTCAGTTCGTCCAGCGTGTAGCCCACCGCGAGCTTGGCCGCCACCTTCGCAATCGGGAAGCCCGTGGCCTTGGAGGCCAGCGCAGAGGAACGCGACACCCGAGGGTTCATCTCGATCACGATCATGCGGCCGTTGGCAGGATTGATAGAGAACTGCACGTTCGATCCGCCCGTGTCCACGCCGATCTCGCGCAGGATCGCGATGGACGCGTTGCGCAACAGCTGGTATTCCTTGTCGGTCAGCGTCTGGGCCGGGGCTACGGTGATGGAGTCACCGGTGTGGATGCCCATGGGGTCCAGGTTCTCGATGGAACACACGATGATGCAGTTGTCCGCACGATCGCGGACCACCTCCATCTCGTACTCTTTCCAGCCGATCAGGCTCTCTTCGATCAGGAGTTCGTTGGTGGGCGACAGGTCCAGCCCACGCTTGCAGATTTCCTCGAACTCCTGCGGGTTGTACGCGATGCCGCCCCCCGTGCCGCCGAGGGTGAAGCTGGGGCGGATGACCATGGGGAAGCCGGGCCCGCCGATGTCGGCCTGGATGCGCTTCTGCACGGCCCACGCCTCGTCCAGCGTGTGGGCGATGCCACTCTTGGCCGAGTCCAGGCCGATGGAGGTCATTGCGTCCTTGAACTTCAGGCGATCTTCTGCCTTCTCGATCGCGTGTTCGTTGGCGCCAATCATCTCGACGCCGTACTTGGCCAGCACACCGTGGCGATGCAGGTCCAGCGCGCAATTCAACGCCGTCTGCCCGCCCATGGTGGGCAGCACGGCGTCGGGGCGCTCCTTGGCGATGATCGTTTCCACCACCTGCCAGGTGATGGGCTCGATGTAGGTGGCATCGGCCATGCCCGGATCGGTCATGATCGTGGCCGGGTTGCTGTTGACGAGGATGACGCGGTAGCCCTCCTCCCTCAGCGCCTTGCAGGCCTGGGCCCCGGAGTAGTCAAACTCGCAGGCCTGGCCGATGACGATAGGGCCGGCGCCGATGATCAGGATGCTCTTCAGGTCGGTGCGCTTAGGCATGGGAACGCTCCTGGGCGTGTTGTGCCATCAGCGACGTGAAGCGGTCGAACAGGTAGGCAATGTCGTGTGGACCAGGGGAAGCCTCGGGGTGACCCTGGAAGCAGAAGGCAGGGCGGTCTGTGCGGGCGAGACCTTGCAGCGTTCCGTCGAACAGGCTGCGATGCGTGGCGCGCAGGTGGGACGGCAAACTGGCCTCGTCCACTGCAAAGCCGTGGTTCTGGCTGGTGATGCTGACCAGTCCGGTGTCCAGATCCTTCACGGGATGATTGGCGCCGTGATGCCCAAACTTCATCTTGAAGGTGCGGGCACCAGACGCCAGCGCCATGATCTGGTGACCCAGGCAGATACCGAAGGTCGGAATACCTGAGTCCATCAGGATGCGTGCAGATTCGATGGCGTAGTCGCAAGGCTGCGGGTCACCCGGCCCGTTGCTGAGGAAGACTCCGTCCGGTCGCATGGACAGCACCTCCGCCGCTGGCGTCTTGGCGGGGACCACGGTGATCCTGCATCCCCGACTGGCCAGCATGCGCAGGATGTTGAACTTCACGCCAAAGTCGTAGGCCACGACATGGAAACGAGGCGCGGTCTGCTCGGCGTAGCCGAAGCCGAGCTTCCACTCCGTCTGGGTCCATGGGTAGGGGCTGTCCACCGAGACTTCCTGGGCCAGATCCTGGCCCGCCATGGAAGGCGTCGCCTGGGCCTGTGCCACCGCTGCGTCCAGATCAGCTTGCGAGACGATGTGACCCGCGGCGAAAGTCGCAATGCAACCGTTCTGCGCACCGGTGCTGCGCAGATGGCGGGTCAGGCGTCGGGTGTCCACATCGGCAATGGCCACCGTTTCCTCTTGGCGAAGATACGCGTCCAGGGTGAGCGATTGTCGAAAGTTGGAGGACCGGATCGGCAAATCCCGAATCACCAGCCCTGCTGCATGCACGCTGCGGGCCTCGACGTCTTCGTGGTTGACGCCATAGTTGCCGATGTGGGGATAAGTCAACGTCACGATCTGACGCCGGTAACTCGGATCGGTCAGGATTTCCTGATAACCGGTGAGCGCGGTGTTGAACACCACCTCGCCCGTGGTCGATCCAGCGGCGCCAATCGAGATGCCCCGAAAGATGGCGCCGTCCGCAAGTGCGAGTACGGCAGGAGGCAGGTCGGGCAGCAAGAGAAACTCCGGTTCGCTCACACCCAGCCGCCCCGCCGGCGTTCGGCGGGCATTGCGTCGAGGGGGAAACCGTGGACGAGTTTCGCTGGTGTGCGGCAGGGTTGAGGTAAACCGCAGAAGTATATCGTCGAGACCTTGAGTGCGAAGGCGACTGCGACGTTGACGGCCCGTGTTTCAGGGCTGGCGTTCCTCCCCGCGCCATATCCACAAAGTGAAGGGGGACAGGACGCGCCCGGCTGGCGCCCCTGGACACGCGCCGTTCTACACTCGCGCCCGCGAACTTGGGTTACCGGGCCTCGCAGCCCGAAACAGTTGCACGCCCAGGGCGTAAGTACCAAGGAGAACCTCATGAACCCGCTGTCTTCACACTTGACCGACTCAGGCGTTGTGGTCTCCCCGGCGCAGAGAAACGCCGTCCTGAGAAACACGTATGGCCTTCTGGCAGTGTCTTTGGTCCCCACCGTCCTCGGTGCCTGGGTGGGGGTGTCCACTGGCCTGCTGAACTCCATGGGGGCCGGGCTGTCCACGATTTTGTTCCTGGCCGGCGCCTTCGGTTTTATGTTCGCCATCGAGAAGAACAAGGACTCCGCCAAGGGTGTCTACCTCTTGCTCGCGTTCACCTTCTTCATGGGCTTGATGATGTCCCGGCTGGTGGGCCAGGTGCTGGGGCTGCGCAACGGCGCGTCGCTGGTCATGACGGCCTTCGGCGGGACTGCCGCAGTGTTTTTTGCGATGGCCTCACTGGCCACGGTGATCAAGCGCGATCTGTCTGGAATGGGGAAGTTCCTGACGGTCGGAGCCGTGATCGTGCTGGTGGCCATGGTGGCCAACATCTTCCTTCAGTCTTCGGCCCTGATGCTGGCTTTGCTGGTGCTTTGCCTGGGCATCTTCTCTGCTTTCATGCTGTACGACATCAAGCGCGTGATGGACGGCGGTGAAACCAACTACGTGTCCGCCACCCTGGCCATCTACCTGGACGTGTACAACGTGTTCCAGAGCTTGCTCGCCCTGCTGGGCATCTTCGGGGGCGAGAAGGACTGAACCCCGCCGTGGAGCCTGAGGGCATCCGCAACGAACCAGGGCCCCGGAAGGGGCCCTTGGCGTTCATGAAGTAGGGGCTTCGGCAGCCAGCTCGAACACCGCGATGCTCTCCACATGCGCCGTGTGCGGAAACATGTTGATGACCCCGGCATGGGTGCAGACGTAGCCGGCCTGGTGCACCAGCAAGCCAGCGTCACGCGCCAGCGTCGCAGGGTTGCAACTGACGTACACGATCCTGCGGGGTGGCTTCCAATGCTCGGAGCCAGGGCCCACCTGCACGCCCTCGCGTTGTCCACTCGTGGCATCCACCAGGGCCTTGACCAGGGCGAAGGCGCCTTCGCGGGGAGGATCGACCAGCCAGCCATCAGCCGGGCCCTGTGCCAGAAGACCGGCGGCATCGAGTTCGAAAAGGTTGCGCGCCTCGAAGCTGAGCTTGGCCGACAGGCCGTTCAACGCCCCATTGGCCTGGGCTCGCGCCACCAGTGCCGGGCTGCCCTCGATGCCGTGCACCTGGCGCGCCAGGCGCGCCAGCGGTAGCGTGAAGTTGCCCAGGCCACAGAACCAGTCGATGACACGGTCCGAGGCTGCTGGCGCCAACAGGCGCAAGGCGCGACCCACCATCACGCGGTTGATCTGCGGGTTGACCTGCGTGAAGTCCGTCGGCTTGAAAGGCATGTACACGCCGAACTCAGGCAACCCATAGGCCAGTTGCGGTGGGTCAACTTCGTCCTCCAGCAGATGGACGGTATCGGGCCCTGCGGGTTGCAACCACCACTGGACGGGATGCACTGACGCAAAGGCTTTCAGGCGACCAAGGTCCGGGGCGGACAGCGGCTCCAGATGCCGCAGCACCAGCGCGGTCACGCTGTCGCCCACGGCCAACTCGATCTGCGGCAGGCGGTCGCGCTGCTCCATGGATGCGATCAAGGCGCGCAGGGGCATCAGCAGGGCACTTACATGAGCGGGCAATACCGGACAGACCGACATGTCGGCCACATAACGTGACTTGCGCTCGTGGAACCCGATGAGCACCTGTCCCTTCTTGATCACATGACGGACCGATAGACGCGCCCGGTACCGATAACCCCAGGCAGGGCCGTGCAGGGGTCTCAGCATCTGCCCGGGACGCACCTTGCCCAGGTGCCAGAGGTTGTCCTCCAGGACTCGCTGCTTGACCGCTACCTGAGCATCAGGGTGCAGATGCTGCACCTTGCAGCCACCACAAGCACCGGCATGCAGCCCGAAGTGAGGGCATGGCGGCTTCACCCGCTGCGGGCTCTGCCTCACAAGAGTCACCAGTTGGCCTTGCTCCCACTGGTTCTTGCGACGATGCACTTGCACGGTCACCCGCTCGAACGGCAGGGCCCCCTCGATGAACACCACCTTGCCGTCTGGCCGCCGGGCCACTCCCTGCCCTTCAAGATCCAGCGATTCAACGTCCAGGGGAAGCGAGGTGTCCTGCATCACATGATTATCGGACCCGAAAAGAAGCAAGGCCGCCTTGCGGGCGGCCTTGTCTTGAGCGCACCCATCAACGGACGCGCATCCGGTGGTGAAGCATCACTCCTTGGGCGGCTCAGAGTACTCAGAAACCACCTTCCAGCGGGCGTCCTGCAGTTGCGACAGGCGGAACGCGTTGCTGCCCAGACGCTTCTGCGGCCCGAACTTCGCTTCGGCACTGCCGAAGATGTCGGGGGGCACCGTCATCGTGTCCATGGCCTTGATGAAACTGTCGGTCGTCAGCCCGGGGCCCGCCTTCTGCATCGCGCGGACAAAGGTGTTGACGATGACGTAACCGTAGGCCGAGAACACCGTGGGATCCTCGTTGAACTTGGTCTTGTACTTGTTGGCCCAGAAACGCAAGGGCTGCGAAGCTTCGTCCAGGTAAGGGTTCTGCACCGTCATCGTGGCATACAGACCGTCCATCGCCTTGCCGCCGAGCTTGTGAATCAGGTCGGTGTAGGCGGCGCTGGTGCCGAGGAAGGTGGGGCTGAACCCCGTCTTGCGGCTCTCGGCGATGGTGCCGATCGTCTCGCGGATGATGGTGCCCAGCACGACCAGGTCGCACCCTGAAGACTTCATCCTCGCCACTTGAGAGGAGAAATCGGTGGCGCCGCGCTTGTAGCTGGTCTTCTCGGCGAACGCCATGCCGAGGGTCTTGAGGCCTGCTTCACCACCGCGCATCACTTCCAGACCGAACTCGTCGTCCTGGTAGATCGTACAGACCTTCTTCGCGTTCTTTTCCTTGACCAGCTTGGGCAGCGCGCCGCGCATCTGGTCATAGTAGGTCGCCGCGAATGAGTACTTCAGGCGGTGGAAGGGGTCGTACATCTCGCGCGCCGCGGTCACCGGGAAGAAGTTGATGACGTTCTTCTCGAACTGGATGGGCATCGCCGCCATGTTCTGTGCGGTACCGATGTGGCCGAGCACGGCGAACACCTTGTCCTGGTTCACCAGCTTCTGGGCCGCCAGGGCCGCCTTGCGAGGGTCGTAGGCCGAATCCTCGACGACGAGCTTGAGCTTGCGACCGTGCACACCGCCCTGCTCGTTCACCTCATCCACGGCCAGCAACAGCCCGTTGCGCACCTGCTTGCCAAACCCTGCAATCGGACCGGAAAGGTCTTGTATCGAGCCGAGCAGCACCTCGCCCTTGCTCACTCCCTGCGTGGCCTGTGCCCAGGTAACGGTCGATGCGACAGCCAGTGCAAGCCCGGCGGCCAGCCTGTGGGTGGACTTCATCAATGGTCTCCTTGAATCGTTGCCGGGCGACGTGCCCTGACGTAACTCTTGCATGCTATCGCCGTCCGAAGCGGGCGTACCCTCTCGAAAACGCTGAGCCCCGCCCGCAAGGGGTCATTTACCCCCACAGCGACAACGGTCAGCGCGCGGGCAGCAGCCGGGCCGGGTCAACGGGCTTGCCCAGACGACGGATCTCGAAATGCAGCTTGATCTGATCGGCATCGCTGGACCCCATCTCGGCAATCTTCTGTCCGCGGCGTACCGCCTGATCCTCTTTCACCAGCAAAGTCTGGTTGTGCGCATAAGCCGTCAGGTAGGTGTTGTTGTGCTTGACGATCACGAGGTTGCCGTAGCCGCGCAGCCCGGAGCCGGCATACACCACGCGTCCATCGGCAGCCGCAAGCACCGGGTCTCCGGCCTTGCCTGCGATCGACAGCCCCTTGACACCGCGTGCCTCGTCGAAGGGTGTGTTCACTGTGCCTGAGGCGGGCCATGCCCATTCAACGGCTTCATCCCCCGCTCGGGATGCGGCAGTGGAAGTGGGCGGGGCAGAAGGCGCAGCCTGCGCATTCGCTGATCCCTGAACAGACGACGGCACCACCGAGGCTGGGGCTGTCACGGGTGTGGCCGGTGGCGCGGCAGCAGCCATGCGGTCTGGCGACGTGGACGGTGTGGCAGCGGCTGTAGTCGCCTCAGCGGCACGGGCCTCGAGCGGCCGGCTTTCCACACGCCCTGCCGCCTGCACCGGCCTGGACATTGCCGCCGACGGATCCTGAACCGGGGGCAGCACCCGCAACACTTGCCCTACCTCGATGACATTCGGGTTCTGTATACCGTTCCACCGGGCAATGTCGCGCCAGTTCTGGCCGTTGTCCAGGCCTATGCGGATCAAGGTATCGCCCGGCTTGACCATGTAACTGCCGGGCGGCAGGGGTGCAGCCGGGGCCAAGGGGCTCCCTGCTGTCGGCGGTGCCCCAGACGAAGCACTCACCGGTGCCGGAGATGCAACCGGGGTAGCCGCAACCGAACCCTGTGGAGCAGGTCGCGCCGCGGAAGGCGCTGCGGCTGGACGGGACTGCTGCCCTGTCGGCGAACGTTCCTCTACAGGCGCCCGAGCGGGCGTGGAGGAACAGGCCATGAGCAGCGCCGCCAACGCCACGGACAACCCGCTGGCGCAGCTACGAAAGAGGAATGCACCGGCTTTCACAACGTCCCCGATTCTAGAGGGACGAAGTGCACGCCATCGTGCACGCTGCGATGCCAACCGGACTCGTCCCGGTCGACCACCACCAGAACCTGCCCGCCATGAGCCACGCTATGGGTCGGGGCCACCAGGCGCCCGCCTACGGCAAGCTGCTCCAGCCAGGGCTTTGGCACGTCCTCACCACCCGCTGCCGCAATGATGGCGTCGAAAGGTGCCGACGGGGGGTGCCCCAGCCGACCATCGCCGAACAGCAGGCGAGCCTGTGCAAGCGCGAGATCGCGCAAGGTGGATCTGGCGCGTTCATGCAAGGGCTGGATGCGCTCGATGGACGTCACGCGGTGTGCCAGCAGGCACAGCACTGCCGCCTGGTAGCCACATCCGGTGCCGATCTCCAGCACGTGCCGCAGCGGCGGCTGGGGCGAGGTCTGCACCCCGCTCGGACGCTGCAGCAGCAAGCTGATCATGCGCGCCACCACCGTGGGCTTGGAAATGGTCTGGCCATAACCGATGGGCAGGCTGGTGTCCTCGTAGGCCTGGATCGCCAGGGCCGAGTCCACGAACAGATGACGGGGCACCCGTGCCATGGCCTCCAGCACGGCGGCATCGGTGGCCACGGGCCCGCGCCGCAACCGCTCGATCATGCGCAACCTGACGGCGTCAGAGTCCAGGCCCAGACCCACCGGCACATCCCGCCGCAGAGCGGAAGCCGCCGCCTCGCGTACAGGCCTTTGAGGCCGAAGCATTTCGGGTGCCTTCGGCCTGGACAGGTCTTGCTCGGCCGAAAGAGAAGCCGGGAACCTCCCCGGCCTGTACGGTGTGGACGCCACGTTCAATGCGCCTGGATGCCGTCAATCCACTGGCTCAGGTGAGCGTGATCGGTCAGGTCCACCTGCAGCGGGGTGATGGACACCCGCCCGTTCGACGTGGCATGAAAGTCGGTCCCCTCTCCGGCATCGCGTGCGTCACCGGCCGGGCCTATCCAGTAGATGGGATCGCCCCGTGGATTGGATTGCTGCACCACCGGCTGGCTGGCATGGCGACGCCCCAGGCGGGTGACCACCCGCGGCAGCGAAACGGCATCGGCCCGGTTGGGGATGTTCACATTCAAGAGCCAGGGGCCGGCCTGGCCGCAGGCCAGGGCCTGCTCCACCACGGCACGCGCCGTTGCGGCAGCCGCCTCCAGTTCACCCCAACCCTTGTCCACCTGGGAGAAAGCGATGGACCGCAGGCCGAACAGGTAGCCTTCCATCGCAGCGGCCACGGTGCCCGAATAGAGGGTGTCGTCGCCCATGTTGGCACCGTTGTTGATGCCCGAGAGCACCAGGTCCGGCCGGTGGGGCAGCAACCCGGTCAGCGCCACGTGCACGCAATCAGATGGCGTACCGTTGACCACCCTGAAGAGCCTGGATCGATCGAAGCCCGGCGCCTCAAACACCGAAAGCGGCCGCGACAAGGTCAAGGCGTTGGACGTTCCGCTGGCGTTCTGTTCAGGGGCGATGACATCGACATCCCCCAAGGTCTCGCAAGCCCGCACCAGTGCGGCCAGCCCTGGCGCCAGATACCCGTCGTCGTTCGCAATGAGAATTCGCATCGACGGATTGTAGGGAGGGCCCGATACCGCTCCCTTGCAATGCGAAGAAAGAACAAACGGCCCTCAGGGGCCGTTGTTCGATGCGCGGGTGGGGTGGCTGATGGGACTCGAACCCACGACGACCAGAATCACAATCTGGGACTCTACCAACTGAGCTACAGCCACCGTAGAGAGAGCGAAATTATAGCGCCGCCGTCACTGCGAAGCGGCTTTCGAAGGGGTCTGGGCTGCACGCGCAGAGGCTTCGACCTCTACCTTGAACCGACGCTTGAGCGTGCTCAGATAGGCCTCGGTCTCGGCGGCGCTCAAGGCCTGAGCAAGCTGAGGTGCCAGCAGGGCATCCGCCGAAGCCGCCTGCTCGCGCGGCAACACTTTCAGCACACGGGCCACCACGAAGCCATCGGCGCCGAGATCCACACCGATGGGCGCGGGCAACTTGTCCTGCGGCGCCAGCAACACGGCGTCGATCAGGGCCCGGGGCACGTTTTGCGCCTGCCCTCTGGACAGCACGGCAGACTGAGGCAAGGCTGTGGCGGGGCTCTGCTTGATGGCCTCCAGCTTGGCCTGACCTTCCTTGCGTGCCTGCGCGGCGGCTTGCTCCTGCACCACAGCGGCGCGTACAGCGTCCTTCACATCATCAAAGGGGGGAACCCGCGCGGGCGTGTGCTGGACCACGCGGGCTGAAACGAGCTGGCTGCCCCCCAGGTCCACCGCCTCGGTGTTGCGCTTGTTTTTCATTGCGTCGTTGCCGAACACAGCGTCCAGCAGCTTCTGCGAGGCCAGGGGCCCCGTGGCCTGTGGACCGGGCTGACGCCGGACGGTGGCCGTGCGCTTGTCCAGCTTGAGCTTGTCGATTACCGGCTGCAGACTGTCGGCCTGCTCGTACACCATGTTCGTGAACTGTTCGGCAGCCTCGGCAAACTTGCGCTGGGCCCCCTGCTTGCGGATCTCGGCCTCGATCTCTGCCTTCACGGCCTCGAAGGGTTGCTTCTCGCCACCGCGCGAGGCGGTCATCTGGATGATGTGGAACCCGAAGTCCGTCTCGATCACGTTGCTGATCTCGCCCGCCTTCATGGCGAACACGGCGTCTTCAAAGGGCTTGACCATGGCCCCCCGCCCGAAAAAGTCGAGATCTCCCCCCTGCGCCGCCGAGCCGGGATCGTCGGAGTTCTTGCGTGCCAGTTCCGCAAAGCGTGCCGGCGTGCGGCGTACGTCGGCCAACAGGTTCTCTGCCTTCTGCCGCGCGGCCTGTCGGTCGGCCGAAGGGGCCGACTTGTCGGCCTTGATCAGGATGTGGCTGGCCCGCCGTTCCTCGGCCTTGGTGTAGCGGCTTTGGTTTTCCTCGTAGTAGCGGCGCAGGTCCTCCTGCGGAACGCTCACGCCCTTGCTGACGGTAGGCAGGTCCAGGACCACGTACTCGATCTGGGCTTCCTCGGGCAAACGGAAGCGGGCCTCCTGCGCCTTGAAGAAGCTCTGCAGGTCCTCAGAAGTGGGCTGCACCTTGGCTTCATAAGCCTTCGGGTCGAAGCGCACCCAATCGATCTCCCGCCTTTGGAGCAAGGCATCCAACGCCAGCGTGGCTGAAGCCTTGGGCACGCCCGCTGCGCCGGTCACCCCGCCGAGCACCTGACGCATGGCCAGGTCACCGCGCAGCTGCTGAGCGAATCCCTCGGAGGTCAATCACTGGGCGCTGAGGAACTCTCGATTGACGCTGCCATCCGGATTACGCAGGCCTGCGAACTGAGGGT
>JBILSM010000203.1:0-4184 GCA_044372085.1 Rubrivivax sp. | reverse complement strand
CTTGGTCGACTGACACAGCCCTTTTTTCGAGGGAACGCCGCACGCTCCGAACCGTCGGGTGCCGGTCTTGGTCTGGCCATCGTGGAGCGAGCCGTCAAGCGCATGCGGGGCTCCTTGACCTTGCGCAACCTGCCCGGCCAGGGCCTGGAAGCCTGCATTCGGCTGCCGCGTGCCGGCGGGGGCAGCTGAGTTTCAGCCGGACGCCCGTTCCAGCGTGTCAGCTGGCGACTTGATGCGGCCGCCACAACAGGCATACCGCCCGGGCCTCGATCGCACGCCCTTCGCCCACCGGGCCCATCTTCTCTGCCGTCTTGGCCTTGACGTTCACCTGGTCCAGCGACAGGGCCAGCAGTTTGGCGATGCGCTCGCACATCGCTGGAATGTGCGGTGCCATCTTGGGCGCCTGCGCGACGATGGTGGCGTCCACATTGGCGATGGACCACCCGCGCACACGCACACGATGAGCCGCCTCGGCCAGGAGCAGCGCGGAGTCGGCGCCGCGAAAGGTGGGGTCGGTATCGGGGAAATGCCGTCCGATGTCGCCCAGGGCGGCCGCCCCCAGCAAGGCGTCCGTGATGGCGTGCAGCAGGGCATCGGCATCCGAATGCCCGAGCAGTCCGTGGCTGTGCGGGACGCGGACCCCCCCAAGCACCAGCGGCCGACCGACGACCAGGGCGTGGGTGTCCCAGCCTTCGCCTATGCGCCAGGGCGGCCCTGAAGGCTGCAGGCTGGCCGATGCACCGGGCGTGGCGCCGCCCGTGGACGGCTGATCGGAAGGGTTGGAAGGGTTGTCAGGATCGGTGGGGGATGGCATTTGGACGGTCTGTAAAAAAGCAGCCTGAAAGCCGTCACCTTCTTGAAGACAGCAGGCGGGCCGCCAGCACGAAGTCTTCGGGATAAGTGACCTTGAAGTTCTCCACAGACCCGGGCACCAGCAGCGGCTGCAGGCCCAGCGCCTCCACCGCGCTGGATTCGTCCGTCACCGCAGAGGCTTGCGCGCGTGAAGCGGCGGCGAGGGCCCGGCGCAGCAGGCCGATGCGAAACATCTGCGGCGTCTGCGCGGCCCACTTGCCGCTGCGCTCAACGGTTGCGGCCACACGGCCGGAATGCTCGGACTTCAGTGTGTCCGCCAGCGGCAAGGCCAGCAGCCCGCCTACGCGGTCGTGCTGACAGGCATCCACCAGCCGATCGGTCCAGTCGCGATGCAACAGGCAGCGGGCTGCGTCATGCACCAGCACCCAATCGTCTGCCTGGGCTCCACGCGCCACCAGTTCTTCCAGCCCCGCGGCCACCGAGGCCGTCCGAGTTTCGCCACCGCAGTGGGCCAGCCAGCCCGTGGCGCTTTCAAAGTCGGGCATCAGGGTGCGGAAGTTCGTGTCCCCGGGTGACAGCACCACCAGGGTGGCGGACAGTCGCTTGACCTGGCCCAGCGCCTTGAGCGTGTGGGCCACCAACGGCTGACCCGCCAGCTCCACATACTGCTTCGGCCGATCAGCCCCAGAGCGCGTGCCCACCCCGGCACAAGGCACCAGGGCAAACAGCCGCCCAGGCGCTGCGGTGGACAAACCCGAAACGTCGTTGCTGCCGGAGCTTGAGGGGAAGCCCGGTGCAAGGTCTGCGGGGGCGTCAGAGGCCGTCATGCGGTCGATTCTAGAGAGCACGCCTCGGGGGAGCCCCTCCCTACAATGCGCTGCATCGCCCGCCCCCGCAGCTTTCTGCCGGGGCGGGTGTTGTCTTTCCCGCACGATGCATCTTCCTTCCATCGCCCCCGGCAAGCGCTTCACCCTGCCCCGCCCCACGGGCTCGGCCGACGCGCTGTTGATCGCACGCCTGGCCCAGGCCCGCGCCGCAGAGCAGCGGCTGCTGGCCGTGGTCACGGCCGAGCCGGCTGACGCACAGCGCCTGGCCGATGAACTGCCCTTCTTCGCGCCTGGCCTGCGCGTGGCCGTCTTTCCCGATTGGGAGACGCTGCCCTGGGACACCTTCAGCCCACACCAGGACCTGATCTCCGAGCGTCTGGCCACGTTGTGGAAAGTGCTGCAACGCGAACTGGACGTGGTGCTGCTGCCGGCCACCACGGCACTCACGCGCCTGGCGCCGCCAACCTTCCTGGCCGGCACCACCTTCCACTTCAAGCAGAAGGCGCGGCTGGACGAAGCCGGGCTGAAAGCCCAGCTGACGCTGGCCGGCTACCAGCACGTGACGCAAGTGGTGTCCCCGGGCGAGTACGCCGTGCGCGGCGGCCTGATCGACCTGTTTCCCATGGGCTCCCTGGTGCCCTATCGGGTGGACCTGTTCGGTGACGAGGTGGACTCCATCCGCACCTTCGACCCCGACTCCCAGCGCAGCCTGTACCCCGTTCCGGAGGTTCGACTGCTGCCGGGCCGCGAATTCCCCATGGACGAGGCGGCACGCACGGCTTTCCGTGCCCGCTGGCGCGAGCGCATGGAGGGCGACCCGACCCGGGCGCGTGTCTACAAGGACGTAGGCCAAGGTATCGCCACCGCGGGCATCGAGTACTGCCTGCCCCTGTTCTTCGACGAGACGGCCACCTTTTTCTCCTACCTGCGCCAGGAGGCGGCGCTGGTGCTGCACGGCGAGGTGGACGCGGCGCTGGAACGCTTCTGGACCGATACCCGCGAGCGTCACCGCTTCCTGCAGCACGACCCGGAGCGGCCCATCCTGCCGCCCGGGGCCCTGTTCCTCAAGCCCGAAGACTTTTTCACCCTCACCCAGGCCCACGCCACGCTGTCCTTGCGGGGCAACGAGCCGGTGGAATGGGCGCGCCCGCTACCCGACGTGAGCGTGGACCGCGGCGCCACTGAGCCGCTGCACACCCTGGAGGCCCACCTTCGCTCCACCCCGGCGCGCGTGCTGCTGGTGGCCGAGAGCGACGGACGGCGCGAGAGCCTGCTGGAGATGTTGCGCGACCACCGCATCGTCGTGCCCAGCGTGGACTCGCTCGAAGAGTTCATCACCGGCAACGAGCGTGTGGCCATCGCCGCAGCCCCGCTGGCCGCGGGCTTCCATTGGCTGGACCGCTTGTCCCCGAACGACGCGGCCCCCACGCTCAGTGTGCAGTTCATCACCGAGACCGAACTCTTCGCCACCACGCCGCAGGCCCGGCGCCGGCGCAAGCAGGAGCAGACCAGCAACGTCGACGCCCTGATCAAGGACCTGTCAGAGCTCAAGGTGGGCGACCCGGTGGTGCACGTCAACCACGGCATCGGCCGCTACAAGGGTCTGGTGCACATCGACACGGGCGAAGGCTCCAGCGAGTTCCTTCACCTGGAGTACGCCGACAAGGCCACGCTGTACGTGCCGGTGTCGCAGCTGCACCTGATCGGGCGCTACACCGGCGTCAGTGCCGACGAGGCACCGTTGCACCGCCTCGGTTCGGGCCAGTGGGAGAAGGCCCGGCGCAAGGCGGCCGAGCAGGTGCGCGATATCGCGGCCGAACTGCTGAACCTCTACGCTCGCCGAGCCGCGCGCGAGGGCTTTGCCCACCGCTTCACGCCCAACGACTACGAGGCGTTCGCCGCCAGCTTCGGCTTCGAGGAGACGGCCGATCAGCGCGCCGCCATCCACGCCGTGATCCAGGACCTGGTCAGCCCCAAGCCCATGGACCGCCTGGTCTGTGGCGATGTGGGCTTTGGCAAGACCGAGGTGGCGCTGCGCGCCGCCTTCGTCGCTGTGCACGGGGGCAAGCAGGTGGCCATCCTCGCCCCCACCACGCTGCTGGCCGAGCAGCATTACCAGACCCTGGTGGACCGTTTTGGCAAGTGGCCGGTACGGGTGGCAGAGCTGTCGCGCTTTCGCTCACCCAAGGAAGTGAAGGCGGCGCTGGAGGGGCTGGAGGCCGGCACCATCGACATCGTGGTGGGCACGCACAAGCTGCTCAGCCCCGATGTGAAGTTCAAGCGCCTGGGCCTGCTCATCATCGACGAGGAGCACCGCTTCGGCGTGCGCCACAAGGAGGCGATGAAAGCGCTGCGCGCCGAGGTGGACGTGCTCACGCTCACGGCCACGCCCATCCCGCGAACGCTGGGCATGGCACTCGAGGGCCTGCGGGACCTGAGCGTCATTGCCACGGCGCCGCAGCGGCGCCTGGCCATCAAAACCTTCGTGCGCAACGAGGGCAGCGGCGTCATCCGCGAGGCCGTGCTGCGAGAGTTGAAGCGCGG
>JBILSM010000078.1:0-13196 GCA_044372085.1 Rubrivivax sp. | reverse complement strand
GTCTGGGCGACATGATCGGCCGCAAGTACACCTTCTTGGTCACCATCCTGCTCATGGGCGTGTCCACCTTCGTGGTGGGTCTGCTGCCCTCCTACGCCTCCATCGGCGTGGCGGCACCTGTCATCCTGATCGTCCTGCGCATGCTGCAAGGCCTGGCGCTGGGCGGTGAGTACGGTGGCGCTGCCACCTACGTGGCCGAGCACGCGCCGCATGGCCGCCGCGGTGCCTACACCTCCTGGATCCAGACCACGGCCACGCTGGGCCTGTTCCTGAGCCTGATGGTTATCCTGGGCACCCGCACCGCCATCGGCGAGGCCGAGTTTGCCGACTGGGGCTGGCGTGTGCCGTTCCTGGTCTCCATCCTGCTGCTGGCCATCAGCGTGTGGATCCGCTTGTCCATGAGCGAGTCCCCCGCTTTCCAGAAGATGAAGTCCGAGGGCAAGACCTCCAAGGCGCCGCTGTCGGAAAGCTTTGGTCAGTGGAAGAACCTGAAGATCGTGATCCTGGCGCTGGTGGGCCTGGTGGCCGGGCAGGCCGTGGTCTGGTACTCGGGCCAGTTCTACGCCCTGTTCTTCCTGCAGAACGTGCTGAAGGTGGACGGCTCCACCGCCAACATTCTGGTGGCCGTGTCGCTGATCATCGGCACCCCGTTCTTCGTGGTGTTCGGCACGCTGTCCGACAAGATCGGCCGCAAGCCCATCATCATGGCCGGTCTGGCGCTGGCCGTGGTGACCTACTTCCCGCTGTTCAACGCGCTGACGGAGGCCGCCAACCCCAAGCTGGCCGCGGCCCAGAAGACTGCCAAGATCACGGTCACGGTGGACCCGGCCCAGTGCTCGTTCCAGGGCAGCCCCATCGCACGTGACGTGGACTTCACCAGCTCGTGCGACATCTCCAAGCGCTCACTGGCCCAGGCTTCCGCCAGCTACGAGACCATCGAGAAGGCGGGCCAGCAGGCCATCATTCAGATCGGCGACAAGACCATCAACGCGCCCACGGGCGTGCTGACGGCCGGTGGCCACAAGTTTGACGATGCCAGCGCCAAGGCCATCGCCGCCTTCAAGAAGGACATCGCCGAGGCCATGAAGGCCGCCGGCTACCCGCCCAAGGCCGACCCGATTCCCTTCGGTTCGGGTGCCTGGTGGAAGGTGGTGGGCATCCTGTCGATCCTGGTGCTCTACGTGACCATGGTGTATGGCCCCATCGCTGCCATGCTGGTGGAGCTGTTCCCCACGCGCATCCGTTACACCTCTATGAGCCTGCCGTATCACATCGGCAATGGCTGGTTCGGCGGCCTGATGCCCACGATCGCCTTCGCGATGGTGGCGCAGAACGGCAACATCTATCACGGTCTGTGGTACCCGATCACCATCGCCGCGGTCACCTTCGTCATTGGCATGATCTTCGTGCGCGAGACCAAGGACCGTGACATCTTTGCCGGCGATTGAGCCCGGCACAAGGACGAGACCATCATGTGGAAACTGCTTGTTGCATTTGCCGTGTTCGCCGCGCTCGCGTTGTTCATCCTCTCCAAGGGAGGTGACATCGACATGAGCGGTGAGAAGCACGGCATCGATGCCCACCCGCTGGCAGCGTCAGGCGCGGGTCACGCAGCGGCGCCGGCATCAGATGCGGCCAGCGCCGCAGCACCTGCGTCGGCGGCATCGAAGTGACCTGAGCCGACGTCCGCGAACGGGGGCCGCTCTCACCGGAGCCGGCCCCTTTTTTCTTTCCATCCATGAAGATCGCCGTCATCACCGACCTGCATGCCAACCGCCAGGCGGTGGAGGCGGTGCTGGACCACGCGCGCGGCCAAGGTGCCCAGCGTCTGGCCTTCCTGGGCGACTTCGTTGGCTACGGGGCCGACCCCGGCTGGGTGGTGGAGCGGGTGCGCAACGAGGTGGCCCGCGGCGCCATCGCCATCCAGGGCAACCACGATGCGGCCGTGGCCGCCGGCGGTTCATCGACCATGCGCTCGGCCGTCGTGGCCCTCATCGAGTGGACGCGCGCGCATCTGTCGAAAGACCAACTCGACTTCCTGGCCCACCTGCCGCTGGCCCGTGAGGAAGGGGATACCTTGTACGTGCATGCCAACGCCTTCGCGCCGGCCGAATGGGCTTACATCGGGGGTCGCGCGGATGCCGTGCGCAGCCTGCAGGCCACGCGCTGCCGCCTGACCTTCTGCGGCCACGTGCATGAGCCGCGGCTCTACCACCTCTCGCTGCTGGGCAAGTCAGGCGAGTTCGTTCCCACGCCCGGCGTGCCGGTGCCCTTGTTGCCGCAGCGCCGTTGGCTGGTGATTCCGGGGGCCGCCGGCCAGCCGCGCGACGGCAACCCGGCGGCCTGCTACGGGATGCATGACACGCAGGCCGGCACGGTCACCTCCTGGCGTGTGCCCTATGACCACGAAGCTGCCTGCAAGCGCCTGCGCGACGAAGGGCTGCCGCAGGAACTGGCCCTTCGCCTGGCGAATGGGCGATGACCACCACGGGCAATTACAAGAACGCAGGAGAGGTGCTTTGGCCGTTACCCCCATTGAGATGATCGAGCCGGACGCCCCATCTGGCGGCACGGCGCTGGCGTCCTGCGATGCCAGTCCCCCGCCGCCGCAAGACACCGCGGCGCTGGGGCCCTTGCAGATCGGCCAAGTCGTGGACGGCTGGCGCCTCGAAGAGAAGCTGCACATGGGTGGCATGGCCCATCTCTGGCGCGTCACGCCGAACGAGGGTCCGCACGGCGAGTCGCTGGTCATGAAGGTGCCGCGCATCAAGGGCGGCGAGGACCCGGCCACCATCGTGGGCTTCGAAGTCGAGCAGATGATCCTGCCCGCACTCAAGGGTCCGCACGTGCCGCGCTACGTGGCGCGCGGCGATTTCACGCGCCAGCCCTTCATCGTGATGGAGTGCATCGAAGGGGTGTCCTTGCGACCGCGCCTGGAGGCTGCACCGCTGCCCCTGGACGAGGTGATCGAGATCGGCTCGCGCGTGGCCACGGCGCTGCACGACCTGCACCGTCAGCATCTGGTGCATCTGGATGTCAAGCCCAGCAACATCATGTTCAGACCCGACGGCACTGCCGTGATGGTGGACTTCGGCCTGTCGCGCCACGACCATCTGCCCGATCTGCTGGAGGAGGAGTTCCGGCTGCCCATGGGCACGGGGCCGTACATGTCGCCCGAGCAGGTGCAGTTCGTCCGCAATGACCCGCGCTCGGACCTCTTCGCCCTGGGCGTGATGCTCTACCACTTCACCACCGGTGAGCGGCCCTTCGGTTCGCCGGATTCGGTGCGCGGTCTGCGCCGCCGCCTGTACACCGACCCCGTGCCGCCGCGCACCCTGCGCGCGGACTGCCCACCCTGGCTGCAGGAGGTCATCCTGAAGTGCCTGGAGGTGGACCCGGTGCGGCGCTGGCAAAGCGCGGCTCAACTGGCCCTGGCCTTGCAGAACCCTTTGCAGGTGCCACTGACGGCCCGTGCCGATCAGCGGGCCCCCCGGGGTGCCTGGAGCCGCTTTCGGCGCTGGTTCCGCGCGGTGGGCGCTGAACCCGCCCGCGACGCGAGCGAGAAAGTGTCCAGCCAGGTCATGAAGAGCCCCATCGTCATGGCGGCGGTGGATATCGAACACGCCGAAGCGGGCTTGCTCGGCCAGTTGCGCGAGACCGTGCGCCGCATCCTGGTGACCGAGCCCTCCGCCCGTCTGGCCTGTGTCAGCGTCATGAAGGTGGCGCGCATTGGCATGGACGAGTTGGTGGACGCCGAAGGCCAGAGCGTGCATGTCAGGCAACTCGTGGGGCTGAAGCACTGGGCCCGTCCCATCAGCCAGGAACTTCAACTGGACGATGGACGCCTGACGTTTCATGTGCTGGAGGCCCCTGACCCGGCTGCGGCCATCGTCGACTTCGCCGAGCGCAACCACGTGGACCATATCGTCATGGGCGCTCGCGGCGCATCCACCTTGCGCCGCTACCTGGGCAGCGTGAGTTCCGAAGTGGTGGCGAAGTCTGACTGCACGGTGACCGTGGTCAGGGAGTGATCGGGCGTAAGCTGTGGGGTGCCCGCCCTGCCACTGGTCACCCGCCCCATGACGAGCACCAAGACATCCCCTGGCCTCCGTGCCAGCCCACGCGACCGCCGCCTGGCGTGGACGGTGGGAGGGGTCGCGTTGCTCTGTGCGCTCGCACTGGGCGGGTTCGTGGCTGCGGGACAGGCCTTGCTGGTGTCCATGCTGTCCGAGGAGGAGCAGGCCGCCTGGCAGGCGCTGACGTCCGGCCGCTGGCCGGTGCTGCTGTGGCCCGGCCTGGCCCTGGTGGGGGCCGCCGCGGCGGTGGCGGCCACGCTGTACCGGCGGCTGGTGGCTGCACCGGCCCAACTGGCTGAACAAGCCCGCGTGTTGTTGAACACCCCCGGGGGGAAAACCGTCGCAAGCGCTTCCTGGCCCGCTGACCTGCGCGCCCTGGCGGGGACCCTGGAGGCCCTGGCGGCGCAGCGCGAGCAGCTGCGTGCCGATGTGGCCCAGGAAGTGGCCTGCGCCAGCCGCGGTATCGCGCAGGAGCGCAACCGACTGGCCGCCCTGATGAGCCAGCTGACCCAGGGGGTCTTGGTCTGCAACCTCGACGGCCGCATCGTGCTCTACAACACCCGGGCACGCCTGCAGCTGCGCGTGCTGCAAGCCGCGTCAACCACCTTGGGCGGCGCCGATCTGATCGGCCTGGGCCGCTCCATCTACGCCACACTGGACCGCGAGCGGGTGACCCAGGCCTTGCAGAGCCTGCAGGTTCGCCTGCAGCGTGGGGCGGAGCATCCCACGGCCGACTTCGTCAGTCCCGCGCCCGGGGACCACCTGCTGCGGGTGCAGATGGCCCCCGTGCATGCTGCGCAGGAGCTTGCCGATGTCTCGCCCGGCGCCGCCCGCCTGCAGAGCCCGCCGGCCCTGCAACTCAGCGGCTTTGTGCTGATGCTGCAAACCCAGCCCGCAGGGGCCACCGACCCGCAGGCCTTGGAGGCCGAGAGCTCATGGGAAGACCACAAGCCTCACGCTGGGCACGCGGTCGATCCGACCGACAGCCGCCCGGTGTTCTATGACTTCGATCTCTTCGCTCATCGCCACACGGGGCAGGCGCTGGAAGACCGGCCTCTGGCCGAGTTGTCTTTCACCATCTTCGACACCGAGACCACGGGCCTGGACCCGTCCGGTGGCGATGAGATCCTCCAGATCGGTGCCGTTCGCATGGTCAACGGCAAGCTGCTGCACGGCGAGTGTTTCGATCAGCTGGTGGATCCGCAACGCTCGATTCCGCCGGCCAGCATTTCCATCCACGGCATCACCCCGCAGAGGGTGCGCAGCCAGCCCACCATCGGGCAAGTGCTGCCTGCCTTCCACCGCTATGCGCAGGACACCGTGCTGGTCGCGCACAACGCGGCATTCGATATGCGCTTCCTGCAACTCAAGGAGTCCACCACGGACTTGCGCTTCGATCAGCCGGTGCTGGACACCTTGCTGCTGTCGGCCCTGTTGCACCCTCAGCAGGATTCGCATCGACTGGAGGCCATCGCCGCGCGCCTCGGGGTCCAGGTGCTCGGACGACACACGGCGCTTGGCGACGCCCTGGTGACGGCGGAGGTCTTTCAGAAGCTGGTGCCGCTGCTGGCCGATCGCGGCATTCACACCCTCGGGCAGGCCCTTGAGGCCTCGCGCCAGACCGGGTATGCGAGCCTTTCCTATTGAGTGCCGTTGCCGAGCCGTGCGCCGGCCGCCGCAGCCGTTCGGAACCCGTTCCATGAATATTCCATGACGGTCGAGTCACCGTTGCGAACCTCGAACCCTGAGCAAACACCAGCGCCCAGCCTGGCCCAGGCGCTGCGGTTCTGGTGCCGCCTGGGGTTCATCAGTTTCGGTGGTCCGGCCGGGCAGATCGCGTTGATGCACGACGAGCTCGTCACGCGCCGGCGCTGGATCAGCGAGCATCGCTTCCTTCATGCGCTGAACTACTGCATGCTGCTGCCGGGGCCGGAGGCGCAGCAACTCGCCACCTACCTGGGGTGGCTCATGCACCGTACCTGGGGCGGCATCGCCGCCGGCGTCTTGTTCGTGCTGCCATCTCTCTTCATCCTCGTGGCCTTGTCCTGGATCTACCTGCGCTTTGGCGAGGTCGGCCCGGTGGCTGCGGTGTTCTGGGGGCTCAAGCCGGCGGTCACGGCCTTGGTGCTGCAAGCGGCCTGGCGCATGGGCTCCCGCACTCTGCACAACCGCTGGCTCGTGGCGCTGGCGGTGGCGGCCTTTGGGGCCCTGGCGTTCGCAGACCTGCCATTTCCCGTCGTGGTGTGCGCGGCCCTGGTGGCGGGTGGGCTGGGCGCGCGCTGGCGGCCTGATGCCTTCTCACCGCGGCAGGCCCCGGCATCTGTGACGCGGGGCGGCGGCGCACCCGCGCATCAGGCCGGCCTGGCTGCCGTCGGCCCTGACGCGCCCGGTCTCCAGGCCCCCTGGCTGGACGACCACACCCCTGCACCTGCACATGCACGCTTTTCGCCCCGCCATCTGGCTTGGGTGGTGATGGTGGCCCTGGTGCTGTGGGGCCTGGGCCTGGGCGTGCTGGTGGCGGTGTGGGGCTGGGACGGCGTGTTCACCCGCATGGCCAGCTTCTTCACCCAGGCAGCGCTGGTCACCTTCGGCGGCGCCTATGCCGTGTTGCCCTTCGTGGTGCAGGGCGCCGTGGAGCAGCACGGCTGGCTGAGCACGCCGCAGATGATGGACGGCCTGGCCCTGGGCGAGACCACGCCCGGCCCGCTCATCATGGTGGTGGCCTTCGTGGGTTTTCTGGGAGGCTGGCAGAAGGCGGTGCTGGGCCCGGACGCGTTGTTGATGGCAGGCGTGCTGGGCGCCTGCGTGGCCACCTTCTTCACCTTCCTGCCCTCGTTCCTTTTCATCTTGGCCGGAGGCCCCCTGGTGGAAGCCACGCGCGGCCGTCTGGGCTTCACCGCACCGCTGACGGCGATCACGGCCGCGGTGGTGGGTGTCATCGCCAGCCTGGCGCTGTTCTTCGCCTTCCACACCTTCTGGCCCGATGGCCTGCAGGGCCGGTTCGATCAGGCCGCAGCTCTGCTGGCCGCAGGCGCAGCTGTGGCGCTGATCCGGTTCAAGGTCGGCACCGTCAAGGTGCTGCTGGCGTGCGGGTTGGCGGGGGTGGTGCTGAAGGCGCTTCCGGCCGCGCTGGGTTGAGGGCCGTCGGGCCTGCGCCCGCATCAGGCCCGCATGAACCCCGCATCACCCTCCGAACAAGCCCTTGTGCTGCTCGCGCAGCAGGTTCTTTTGCACCTTGCCCATCGCGTTGCGCGGCAAGTCCGCGACGATGAACACCTGCTTGGGCACCTTGAAGTTGGCGATGCGGGTCTTGAGGTGTGCCACCATCTGTGCGCCGTCCAGCGCGGCGCCGGTCTTGGGTACCACCACCGCAATGACGCCTTCGCCGAAGTCCGGGTGGGGCAGGCCCACCACGGCGCTCTCGGCCACGCCGGGCATCTCGTTGATCAGGCCCTCGATCTCGGCGGGGTAGACGTTGTAGCCGCCGCTGATGATCAGGTCCTTGCTGCGCCCGACGATGGTGACGCGGCCGTCGGCCTCGATGCGGCCCACGTCACCGGTCTTGAACCAGCCGTCGGCGCTGAACTCCTCGGCCGTTTTCTCCGGCATGCGCCAGTAGCCCTGGAAGACATTGGGCCCGCGCACCTCGATGCCGCCAATCTCACCCGCTGGCAGGCTCTGGCCTTGGTCGCCGTGCACGCGCACGCCCACGCCGGGCAGGGCGTAGCCCACGGTGCCGCCCACGCGCGCGCCGTCGGCCGCGCGGCAGGGGTTGGAGGTGAGCATCACGGTCTCGCTCATGCCGTAGCGCTCCAGGATCACGTGGCCGGTGCGCTGCGTCCACTCGTCGAAGGTTTCCTTCAGCAGCGGGGCCGAGCCGCTGATGAACAGCCGCACGCGGGCGCAGGCTTTGGCGTCCAACGAGCTTTCAGCCAGCATGCGCACGTACAGCGTGGGCACGCCCATGAAGACCGTGGCCTCGCGCAGCCGGGCGATGGTGGCCTTGGGGTCGAACTTGCTGAACCAGATCATCTTGCTGCCGTTGAGCAGTGCGCCGTGGCTGGCCACGAACAGGCCGTGCACGTGGAAGATGGGCAGGGCGTGCAGCAGCACGTCGCCGGGATGCCAGTCCCAGTAAGCCTTGAGCGTTTGGGCGTTGGACAGCAGGTTGCCGTGGCTGAGCATGGCGCCTTTGCTGCGCCCGGTGGTGCCGCTGGTGTAGAGGATGGCGGCCAGCTCGTCAGCGGCCCGCACGGCCACGCTGTGCTCGTCGCTGTGGTGGGCGGCGCGCTCCAGCAGACTGCCGGTGCGGTCGTCACCCAGCGTGAAGACGTTTTGCGTGCCGGCCTTGAAGGCGATCTTGCTGATCCAGGGGAAGTTCCTGGGCGTGCACACCACCACGGCCGGCTCGGCGTTGCCCACGAAGTATTCGATCTCGCTGGCCTGGTAGGCATTGTTCAGCGGCAGGTAGACGTAGCCCGCGCGCAGCACCGCCAGGTACAGCATCAGCGCCTCGACACTCTTGTCGGTCTGCGCCGCCACGCGGCTGCCTGCAGGCAGGTCCAGGCTGTCCAGCAGATTGGCGATGCGCGCGGTGGCACGGTCCAGGTCGCGCCAGGTGTAGAAGGCCGGCGCGCCGGGGCCGTCGGCCGTTTCGATGGCGGTGGCGTCCAGGTCTGCCGGGAAGGCCGCGCGCAAAGCAGCAAACAGATTGGCGTTGGTGGAGGCTGCGCCAGCCGTCGGGGGGGTGGTCTTCTTCGTGCTCATGGGGCGAAGCGCGCGGGGCGCTTTTCAAGAAAGGCGGCCAGCCCCTCGCGGTGCTCGGCCGAATCGGCGTAGGCGTAATGGGCGCGGCGTTGCTCGGGCGTGGGCCCGCCCTCGGCGAGTTGGTGCAAGGTGATCTTGTTCAGGCGCGCGGCCTGGGGCGAGAGCCGGGCCATGCGCTGCGCGCTGCGAGCGGCTTCGAGCGCCACCTGGTCGTCCGCCACCACCCGGTTCACCACCCCGCGCGCCAGCGCCTCGGTGGCGTCCATCAGCCGGGCCTCCAGCAGCAGTTCACGCAGCAGCGGCAGGGGCAGCACCCGGCTGACCATCTGCGCCTCCAGCGGTGCCAGGGGAAAGCCCAGCTTGGCGATCGGGATGCCGAAGCGACTGCTGCTGCCCGCAATGCGGATGTCGCAACAGGCCGCGATCTCCAGCCCGCCACCCACACAGGCCCCCTCGATCTGCGCGATCACGGGCAGCGGGCAGTCCAGTAGGGCCTGCAGCGCTGGGGCAACCGTCTCCTCGTGGAAGGCGCGCAACGAGGTCTCCTCGAAGCGGAACTGCGGGAATTCCTCGATGTCGCCGCCTGCAGCAAAGTGGCCGCTCCCGCCGTGGAGGACGACCACGCGTGCCGCGCAGCCGGTTGTCGACAGCGCCTCAAAGGCCTGACGCAATTCGCGCCACATGGCCACGCTCAAGGCGTTGAGCTTGGCCGGATGGCTGATGCACACGCGGACGATGCCCTGGGCATCGGCCGCGCTGAGGAGGATGCGCCCGCTCAATCCAGCTTGGCTCCCGAGCTCTTGACCACCTCGGCCCAGCGCTTGATCTCCGTGCCCACGAACTTGCCGAAGTCATCGCCCCAGAGGTTCGGTGTCTCGGTGCCCAGGCCCGTCCACATGGTTTTCAGCTCATCGGAGTTCAGCGCCTTGCGCATCTCGTTCTGCATTGCCGTGATCATCTCGCGTGGCGTACCCTTGGGCGCCCAGATGCCGTACCAGGTGGCCACCTGGTAGGTGGGCACGCCGCCTTCGGCCGAGGTGGGTACCTCGGGGAAGCCCGGTGCCCGCTTGTCCGAGGCCACCGCGATGCCGCGGATGCGGCCGCCCTTGATGTGGGCTGCTGAAGACCCCAGGCCATCAAACATCATGTCTACCTGCCCGGCGATCAGGTCTTGCAAGGCCGGGCCCGCGCCGCGGTAGGGGATGTGCGTGATGAAGGTCTTGGTCTGCATCTTGAACAGCTCACCCGCCAGGTGGTGCGAGGTGCCGTTGCCGGCCGAGCCGTAGTTCAAGCGCCCGGGGTTCTTGCGCACGAAGTCCAGGAACTCCGGCAGCGTCCTGGCTTGCACGCGCTGGGGGTTCACCACGATGACCTGCGGCACGCTGGAGACCAGGCCCACGGAGATGAAGTCGGTCTCGATGTTGTAGTCCAGCTTGGGGTACATCGAGGGGGCGATGGCATGGTGCACCGCGCCCATGAAGAAGTTGTGCCCGTCGGCCGCGGCACGCGCGGCCACACCGGCCCCCAGGGTGCCGCCTGCACCGCCCTTGTTGTCAATGACGAACTGCCGGCCGGTGTTCTTGGTCATCGCCGCGAACAAGGGGCGGGCAAACGCGTCGGTGCCGCCGCCGGGCGGGAAGGGCACGACGATGTTCACCGGCTTGGCAGGCCAGGCCGCCTGGGCGCGTGCGCTGGGCAAGCCCAGCGCGGCGGCGCCGCCCGCCAGCAAGAGGTGTCGACGGTGGAGCAGGGCTTGCGCCATGGCAGATCCTTTCAAAGCGGTGTCGAGGCTGCGGGAAAGCGCCATCTCTGGCGTGAGGCGCGGATGGTAATCTGGCTCCCGTTGCCGTTCACTGGGAACGGATTCTCATCAAGGAGAGACACCATGCGCACGCTGCCCGTTGCCCTGCACGCCTTCACCTGGACCCGCCGAGCCGCAGCCCTTGGCGTGGCGACCCTGGCTGCAGCCGTTCCCACGGCCTTGCTGGCCCAGGGCAAGCCCGACATCAAGATCGCCCTGATCGCGGGCAAGACCGGGCCATTGGAGGCTTACGCCAAGCAGACCATCGTGGGCTTCAACATGGGCCTGGAGTACGCCACGGGCGGCACCATGAGGGTGGCCGGCCGCAAGCTGGTGGTCATCGAGAAGGACGACCAGACCAAGCCGGACGTGGGCAAGGCGGTGCTGGCCCAGGCCTACGCTGACGACAAGGTGGACATCGCCGTGGGCACCACCGCCAGCCCGGTGGCCCTGGCCATGCTGCCAGTGGCCGAGGAGTACAAGAAGATCCTGCTGGTGGAGCCCGCGGTGGCCGACTCCATCACTGGCGACAAGTGGAACAAATACATCTTCCGCACCGGCCGCAACTCCAGCCAGGACGCGGCGGCCAACGCCGCGGCACTGGACCAGGCGGGCAACGTGGTGGCCATCCTGGCCAACGACAACGCCTTCGGACGCGACGGTGTCAAGGCCGTCAAGGAATTCACCAAGAAGGCCAAGATCGTGCACGAGGAGTACCTGCCGCTGGGCACCACCGACTTCACCGCCGGCCTGCAGCGCATCATCGACAAGCTCAAGGACCAGCCGGGCAACAAGTACCTGTCAGTGGGCTGGGCCGGCAGCCCCACGCCCTTCCCCAAGATCGCCGACCTGGAACTGGAAAAGCGCTACGGCATCAAGCTGGCCACGGGCGGCAACATCCTGCCGGCCATGGTGGCGTACAAGAACTTCCCCGGCATGGAGGGCGCGCTGTACTACTACTTCGGCATCCCCAAGAACCCGGTGAACGAATGGCTGGTGGCCAACCACTACAGCAGGTTCAAGAACCCGCCGGACTTCTTCACGGCGGGCGGCATGAGCGCGGCCATTGCGGTGGTGGAGGCGCTGAAGAAGACCAACGGCGACACCAACACCAACAAGCTCATCGCCACCATGGAGGGCATGAGCTTCGAGACACCCAAGGGCAAGATGACCTTCCGCAAGGAAGACCACCAGGCCATGCAGGACATGTTCCATTTCCGCATCAAGAACGACCCGGCCTTCCCCTGGGGCGTGCCGGAGCTGGTGCGGGTGATCAAGGCCGAAGAACTGCAGATTCCGATTCGCAACAAGCGTTGATGCGCTGCGCGTCAACGCGCACCGATGCCCATGCTTGAAACACGCGATCTCACGATCCGCTTTGGCGGCCACGTGGCGGTGGACGCAGTGTCGTGCCGCTTCGAGCCGGGCACGCTCACAGCCATCGTGGGGCCCAACGGGGCGGGCAAGACCACCTACTTCAACCTCATCAGCGGGCAGTTGCCGGCCAGTGCCGGGCAGGTTCTGCTGGACGGCGAGGACCTGAGCGCGCTGCCCGCGCCGCTGCGCACCCGCAAGGGGCTGGGCCGGGCGTTTCAGCTCACGCAACTGTTCCCCAACCTGTCGGTGCAGGAGAACGTGCGCCTGGCCGTGCAGGCCCGCGAGCAGGGGCGGCAGCAACTTCGCGCAGGAGGGTTCTGGGCGGGCGGGTTGGACCTGTTCAAGGTGTGGCGCGACCGCCAGCCCTGGATCGACGAGGCGCAGGCGCTGCTGCGCCAGGTGCAACTGGGCGACCGCCTGGATCAGCCGGCGGCGGCCCTGCCGCATGGCGACCAGCGCAAGCTGGAAGTGGCACTGCTGATGGCGCTGGACCCTAAGGTCTACCTGTTCGACGAGCCCACCGCCGGCATGAGCGTGGACGACGCGCCCGTGGTGCTGGACCTGATCCGCACGCTCAAGGCCCGCGCCGACCGCACCATCTTGCTGGTCGAGCACAAGATGGATGTGGTGCGGGAGCTGTCGGACCGCATCGTGGTGCTGCACAACGGCCGCCTGGTGGCCGACGGCGCCCCCGCCGAAGTGATGGCCTCGCCCATCGTGCAGCAGGCTTACCTGGGCGTGGCCGAGGACGAGGACCCGCCGTCTCGGCAAGGTCAGGAGGCCGTGGCGTGAGCGTGGCGTTACAAGCGCAGGCCGGCCCCGCCGGCACACCGCCAGCCGGCTCCGCGAGCGACCCGGCCGCCCCGCTGCTCACCTTGCGCGGCGTGCACACGCACATCGGGGCGTATCACATCCTGCACGGCGTGGACCTGGAGGTGCCCGAAGGGCAGGTGACCATGCTGCTGGGCCGCAACGGCGCAGGCAAGACCACCACGCTGCGCACCATCATGGGCTTGTGGCCGGCCAGCCAGGGCGAGCTGCTGTTCCGCGGCCAGACGCTGCGCGGCCTGGCCACGCCCGACATCGCGCAACAGGGCATCGCCTACGTGCCCGAGAGCATGGGCATCTTCACCGACCTGACCGTGCAGGAGAACATGCTGCTGGCCGCTCGCAGC
>JBILSM010000202.1:0-4199 GCA_044372085.1 Rubrivivax sp. | reverse complement strand
GAGTCACCGCAACCGAATCCTGGCGGCGCTTTGCGTTGCCGCACTACCCGCGGCATGGATGGCCGCGCCGGTGGAGGCTCGTGACGAGGGTGCCGCCACCCTGCGGGTGGAGGTGGCCTCCTTTCGGAACGCCAAGGGCACACTGAACTGCCGCCTGTTCACCGACGCGGCCAGCTTCCCGGACGGCGAGGGCATGCGCACCTTGCGCGCCCAGATCGATGGCACCCAGGCCGCGTGCGTGTTTGATGGTCTGGCGCCCGGCGCCTACGCGGTGGCGGTGGTGCATGACGAGAACGGCAACGTCCGGCTAGACAGGAATTTCGTGGGCATTCCGTCGGAGGGCTACGGCGTCTCGAACAACCGCACCTACGCTATGGCGAGCCCCAAGTGGGACGAGTCGCGCTTCACCCTGGCAGCGCGCGAGGCGTTGGTGCTGCGCATCGGCCTGCGCTACTGAGGGCACCGACGATGCGGCAGTGGTCCTCTCAACGCCCAGCACTCATTTTCATGGCGCATGCGGTAACAATGTGTTTAATTAGCAACGATGTTTCTCCGCCTAACGGTAGGAGCCAGGCACCGCGCAGCTGCTGTTCGATTTCGCCGAGCGCCAGGGGCTGCCCGACGGGGAGGACACGATGAAGCTCGCCCTCTTCGGCGCCAGCGGCCTCACCGGTGGACTCGTACTCTCGCAGGCGCTTGAGCAAGGCCACGAGGTGACGGCGCTGGTTCGTGAACCGGGCCGCGTGTCGCTGAGCCATTCGCGGCTCACCGTTCTGGGCGGCAGCCCAACGGGGTCGGAGGATGTCGAACGCTGCGTCCGCGGCGCCGACGCCGTCATCCACTGCCTCGGCATCGGCGGCAAAGGCGACGGCCGGCCAACCACGCTCGTCTCGGACTCGGTGAAGGTCGTCCTCGCCGCGATGGCGAAGCACGGCGTGCCGCGCATCGTGTGCATGTCGAACGTCGGGGCCGGCAGCAGCGGAACGTGGTTCGCGAACCGCATCGTGCTCCCGCTCTTCGTCCGTTGGCTCCTTCCCATCATCGAGGACAAGGACCGCATGGAGGCCGCGCTCCGCGCGAGCTCCGTCGAGTGGGTCTCGGTGCGCTTGCCGAACATCGTCGAGGGCCCGGATAGGCCGCTGCGGACCAGCACGGATGGCCGAGGCATCGGCCTGTCGATCACCGCCGTGTCTACCGCTCGCTTTCTTCTTCAACAGGTCACCTCGTCCGATTGGGTCCGCTCGGCGCCGAGCATCAGCAACTGAGGTCCATACGTGACGACACCTTCCCACCTCCGCCGAATCTCGACCCGCGTCGGCGCCCTTGCGCTCGCCGATGAAGGTGCGGGCACGCCGGTCGTGCTGTGGCCATCGCTGTTCAGCGACCACCGCTTGTACGCGCCCCTGGTGCCCCTGCTCGGCGAAGGGTGGCGCACGATCCGCATCGACGGCCCAGGCTTCGGTCAGAGCGATACGCCTCGCAGCGAGGTTCAGCCCGACGTCTACGCCGATGTCGTGGTCGACCTGCTCGATGCGCTCGGCCTTGAACGGGCCTTCATCGCCGGCTGCTCCTGGGGCGGTCAGATCGCCGCGCACCTCGGCGTGAAGGTGCCGGATCGTGTGCGCGGCGTGCTGATGATGAACTCGCCGCTCGGCCCGAGCCTCGGCGGACACGCGTTCGAGGTGTGGGGCACACGATGGTTCGGCGCGACCGAGTTCTGGGGCAACGGCGTCGCGCGCTCGATGTTCTCTCCCGCGTCGCGGAAGGCCCATCCCGAGCGGCTCCGCGGCTTCGTGTCCGCGTTCACGAGCTTCGACAAGGCAGCGGCCGCGGTGACTGTGCGTACCGTGCTGACCCGATTTGCGGGACTAAGCGAGGTGCTGCCGCGCCTCACGGTGCCGACCACGATCCTGATGGGCGCCGAGGACCGGCTCTACCCGGTCGAGCGCATGCGCCCATTCGCGATGCTCGCGCCGAATACGACGCTCGAGGTCGTACCGTCGTGCGGACACCTGGCGCCGCTGGAGGCACCCGAAGCGGTGGTCGCGGCGCTCAAAGGATTGGTGGGAGGCAGGGTATGAAGGAACACAGCATGAGGAAGGTTGCGATCGTGACCGGCGCCTCGTCCGGCATCGGCGAGGCGTTGGCGTTGGCGATGGCGGCGCAGGGCACGCACGTGGTGCTTGTGGCGCGCTCGGTGGATCGGCTGACGGCCCTCGCGGCGCGTATCGAGAGCGCTGGAGGCCGGGCGACCGTACTGCCGGCGGACCTCGCGAGCCCTGGCGCGGCGAAGACGGTGTTCGACGAGGTCGAGAGGCGCGGCTTGCCGGTGGGCACGCTGGTGAACAACGCGGGCTTTGGCTTCTACGGGCCGTTTGAGAACGAGGACCCCGCCCACCTTTCCGAGATGCTGCAGGTGAACGTCGTCGCGCTGACAGAGTTGACACGTCTGTTCGCACCGTCGCTGCTCGCGCGTCGCGGCGCGATCCTCAATATCGCGTCAACGGTGGCGTTCCAGCCGTCGCCGTACATGTCGGCCTACGGGGCCACGAAGGCCTTCGTACTGTCGTTCACCGAGGCCTTGTGGGCCGAGTACCGCGGGCGCGGGTTGCACGTCGCTGCGGTGTGTCCGGGTCCGGTCGAGACGCCCTTCATCGACGCGATGGGCGCCGGCGTTCGCTCGACGACGGTGTTCAAGATGGCGCTCCCCGTGAACCCGGTGGTGCAGGCCTGTCTCCGGGCGCTTGACGGCAAGAGCCCGACGCGCGTCGTGGGGCGCGTGAACTGGCTGCTGGCGCAGACGAGCCGCTTCTCGCCCCGGGCCCTCACCGCTCTCGTCAGCGCGGCGATGTTTGCGCCCCCATCGAAGTCGACGTTGCCGGCGTCCACCTCTGGGGACTCATCGTGAACCGCAGGCGTCCCGACCAACCCCGGCACCCGGCTCGCCTTCAGAGCAGCACTGCTTGGGGGTACCGCTGCGGAGCGGAGTGCCGGAGGCTGGACCGCCCCTTGCTTTATGAGTGTAGAACCGCAGGTGTGATCAACGATCCAATTGTGACCCCCGTCGGCCCGTTCGCCCCCCTAAAGCATTAATTTTCTTGTGTCGACAACTCGGACCCCGGCCCCAATTGGGGCCGGGACCCCACGCCGAAACGCAGATGTTCTGGGAGAAGCGCCATGATGGCCCGTTTCGGCGCGGTGTTGGTTGTGCTGCTGGTTGGCCTGATGCCGCGTCTCGGGCAGGCAGGCGCGCCGTTGCAAGCGCGGTCGCCCGTCATCTCCACCGGGCAGGACCGGTGCTATGCGCTGACAGGCAAGCCAGCGCGGCGTCCCTTACCAGAGCATCTCCCGCGTGAAAGCGTGGAGCATGCCCCTGCCATGACCCACTCTACTGATGGCGCTTGCGGCTGCCCGTCATGTGGCAAACAGATGCGCCAAATGGGTGAAGACGTCACTGAAGTGCTTGAGTACGTTCCCGAGAGCTGGAAGGTTATCCGCCATGTGCGGCCGAAGTTCTCATGCCGGGTATGCGACACCATCGCGCAGGCCCCGGCTACAGGCTTGTTGGCGCGACGTCTGCGCCATGTGACCCAGCCCCCTGATCCGGGCCATTTATAAGTAGAGTCTGTTCGCCTTTCTTTCTGGTTTGTGGTTGGTGGTCAAGGCCCGCTGAGTGGAGCCTTTGCGGAGCTCAGGCGAAGCGGGCCTGGATCGTTTGGCGCTTTGCTGTTGGTGGTTGCGCGCGAAGACTGCTGGTGCGAGTCCGCCGAGCGACGTGTGCGGGCGCTGTTGGTTATAATCGAGCGCCCATGCCGTCAGCGCGGCACGTGCTTCAGTCAGCGATGAGAACAGCTCCTCGTTTAGGCATTCATCCCGCAAGCGACCATTGAAGCTTTCGACAAAGGCATTCTGGGTTGGCTTTCCGGGGGCGATGTAGTGCCACTCGATATGTTGGTCCTGTGCCCATTTGAAAATGGCATGACTTGTCATTTCTGTCCCGTTGTCACTGACGATAGTCTTTGGTTTGCCGCGTCTGGCGATGATCGCATCAAGCTCTCGTGCCAGCCTGTGACCTGAGATCGAGAAGTCCCCCACGACCGCCAGCGCCTCTCGGGTGAAGTCGTCGACCACACACAAGATGCGGAAGCGGCGGCCACCTGTCAGACTGTCGGATACGAAGTCGAGGCTCCAACGCTCGT
>JBILSM010000201.1:0-4223 GCA_044372085.1 Rubrivivax sp. | reverse complement strand
CCGATCTGCCCGAAGCCCGGCGTCGCGAATTGCCACCGCTGGCGGTGAGCGGCGCGGTGCAGTCCCCCGACCCCGCAGCGCGCATGCTCATCATTGATGGCCAGGTGCTGCGCGAGGGCGATGCTGCGGCGCCCGGTCTGGTGCTGGAGCGCATCACCCCACGCGCGGCCGTGTTCTCGCAGCGCGGCCAGCGTTTCGAGGTCCCCTTGTAGCCCTGGCCTCAGATGGACCACACCCCTGCGGGTCACGGCCCTTTGCACACTTCTTGCCGACTTTTTCCCTTCGATGAACGACTTGTTTGACCCCCCGCCCATGGAGCCTGCCGACCCGGCCGGCGCCATCCCCATCGGCGAGTATGCCGAGCGCGCCTACCTCGAATACGCCCTGAGCGTGGTGAAGGGCCGCGCCCTGCCCGACGTGTGTGACGGCCAGAAGCCCGTGCAGCGGCGCATCCTGTACTCCATGCAGCGCATGGGGCTGGCCTTTGCCGGCGCCTCGGGTGCCAAGCCCGTGAAGAGCGCACGCGTAGTGGGCGATGTGCTGGGCCGCTTCCACCCCCACGGCGACCAGGCTGCTTATGACGCCCTGGTGCGCATGGCGCAGGGTTTCGCGCAGCGCTACCCGCTGATCGACGGCCAAGGCAACTTCGGCAGCCGCGACGGCGACGGGGCCGCGGCCATGCGCTACACCGAGGCGCGTCTTTCGCCCATTGCCCGGCTGCTGCTGGACGAGATCGACGAAGGCACGGTGGACTTCCAGCCCAACTACGACGGTTCCACCGAAGAGCCGCGCTTGCTGCCGGCCCGTCTGCCTTTTGTGTTGCTCAATGGCGCGAGTGGGATTGCCGTGGGTCTGGCCACCGAGGTGCCCAGCCACAACCTGCGCGAGGTGGCGGCCGCGGCCGTGGCCTTGATCCGGGATGAGAAGCTCGGTGACGACGAACTCCACGCGCTGCTGCCCGCGCCCGACTACCCAGGCGGCGGCCAGATCATCAGCGCGGCGGCCGACATCCGCGCGGCTTATGCCAGCGGCCGCGGCTCGCTGAAGGTGCGGGCGCGCTGGAAGATCGAGGACCTGGCGCGCGGCCAGTGGCAGCTGGTGGTGACCGAGCTGCCCCCCGGCACCAGCGCGCAGAAGGTGCTGGAGGAACTCGAGGAGCTCACCAACCCCAAGGTGAAGGCGGGCAAGAAGGCCTTGTCGGCCGAGCAGGTGCAGCTCAAGGCCAGCGTACTGGCGGTGCTGGACGCGGTGCGCGACGAATCGGGCAAGGAGGCCGCGGTGCGCCTGGTCTTCGAGCCCAAGAGCCGCACGGTGGAGCAGCCCGAGCTCATCACCACGCTGCTGGCGCACACCAGCCTGGAGACCAGCGCGCCCATCAACCTCACCATGGTGGGCTTGGACGGCCGCCCCACGCAGAAGAGCCTGCGCCAAATGCTGCTGGAGTGGGGACAGTTCCGCCAGGCCACGGTGCAGCGGCGCACCCGCCACCGCCTGGACAAGGTGCTGGACCGCATCCACGTGCTGGAAGGCCGGCAGCTGGTGCTGCTGAACATCGACGAGGTCATCCGCATCATCCGCAACGCCGATGAGCCCAAGCTGGCGCTGATCGAGCGCTTTGCCTTGAGTGACCGCCAGGCCGAGGACATCCTGGAGATCCGGCTGCGCCAGCTGGCCCGTCTGGAGGCGATCAAGATCGAGCAGGAGCTCTCGCAGTTGCGCGATGAGCGTCAGAAGCTGGAAGACATCCTGGCCAGCCCGGCAGCGCTCAAGCGCACGGTGATCCGCGAGATCGAGGCCGATGCCAAGGCCTGTGGCGACGAGCGCCGCACCCTCGTGCAGGAGGAGCGCAAGGCCGTGGCCGAGGTGCGCATCGTGGACGAGCCCGTCACCGTGGTGGTCAGCGCCAAGGGTTGGGTGCGTGCTCTGAAGGGCCACGAGGTGGACCCGGCCACCCTGCAGTTCAAGCCCGGTGACGCTTTGCTCAGCGCCCAGGCCTGCCGCAGCGTGGACACCCTGGCCGTGCTGGGCAGCAATGGGCGCAGCTACAGCGTGGCCGTGGCGCAGTTGCCCGGCGGGCGAGGCGACGGCGCGCCCATCACCACGCTCATCGACCTGGAGCCGGGCACCCAGCCTGCGCACGTCCTGGCCGGCGGGGCCGACACCACGCTGCTGCTGGCCAACAGCGGGGGCTTCGGCTTGCTGGCGCGCACGGCCGACCTCTACGCCCGCAACAAGGGCGGCAAGGCCTTCCTGACGCTGGACGCCGGCGAGCAGGTGCTGCCGCCCGTGGCGGTGCAGCCTGGCCACCGCCAGGTGGCGTGTCTCGCAGCCGACGGGCGGCTGCTGGTCTTCCCGCTGGACGAGCTCAAACTGCAGCCCAACGGCGGCAAGGGCCTGACACTGATGGACGTGGACGCCAGGACGCCGCTGCTGTCGGTGTGCACGTTGGGCGAGACGCTGCGGGTGGCCGGCCAGGGCCGCGGCGGCAAGCCCAAGGACGAAGACTTCCGCCCGGCGGCGCTGGCCGCCTACCAGGGCAAGCGTGCCCGCAAGGGCCGCAAGGTGGAAGGCTTTCCGAAGCCGATGCGCGTGCTGGCGCTGTGAAGGACGAAGACATGATCACCGTGTACGGCATTCCCAACTGCGACACCGTCAAGAGCGCCCGTTCCTGGCTCACCGCTCAGGGCCGTGAACACACCTTCCACGACTTCAAGCGTCAAGGCGTGCCGGCCGATCGGCTGGACGCCTGGCTGGCCGCGCTGGGCTTGGAGCGGCTGCTGAACCGTCAGGGCACCACCTGGCGCAAGCTGGACGAGCCTGTGAAGCAGTCTGTGGTCGACGCTGCCGGTGCCCGCGCCCTGATGCTGGCGCAGGCCAGCGTCATCAAGCGCCCCGTGGTGGAGTGGGGCGACGGCGCGGTGACCGTGGGGTTCGACGAGGCGGTCTGGGCGGCGAAGGTCAGCTGAGGGGCCGGAGGCTCCTCAAGAGCCCCCTCACCCCAAGCGCACCGGCAGCCGTCTGAACCCGCGGAACCTCACCCGCGGGTCGCGCTCCGGCGGGCCGGACAGGGCGATGCCGGGAAAGCGCGCCAGCAGGCGCCCGATGGCGATGCGTGCCTCCAGCCGTGCCACGTTCATGCCGGCGCAGGCGTGCGCACTGTGGCCGAAGGCGATTTGCAGGTTGGGCTTGCGCGCCACGTCCAGGCGGTCGGGCTCGGGGAAGGCGGCTGGGTCGCGGTTGGCCGCGCCCACGCCCAGCGTGATGAAGGTGCCGGCCGGGATCACGCGGCCGTCGCGCGGCAGTTCGATGGGGGCCGTGGCCAGACGGTTGTTGAGCTGAAGGGGGCTCTCGTAGCGCAGCAGTTCCTCCACCGCGCTGGGCAGCAGGGCCGGGTCCGCCGCCAGGCGCTGCAGCTCGCCGCGGTGCGTCATCAGCGCGTGCATGCCGTTGCCGATGAGGTTGGTGGTGGTCTCGTGGCCGGCATTGAGCAGGAAGATGCAGTTGTGTAGCAGCTCGGCTTCGGTCAGCCGCTCGCCGCCCACTTCGCCCTGGATGAGGCGGGTGAGCACGTCCACCTCCGGGTCACCGGGCTGTGCACGGCGCTGCGCCACCAGGCCGCGCAGGTAGGCCAGGAAGTCCCGCACTGCGGCGTGCCCGCGTGCCAGCACGTCGGCTGAAGGCGCCGGCTCCAGCGCGCTGAGGATGGCCAGCGACCACGCCTGCAGCGGCCCGCGCTCGGCATGCGGCACGTCCAGCAGGTTGCCGATCACCTCCACCGGAATGCGCGCGGCAAAGTCCTCGATCAGATCCGGCGCGGGCAAGCTGGCCATGCGGTCCAGCAAGCCGTCTACCAGGGCCACCACGCCGGCCTCCATGCGGGCGATGGCGCGCTGGTTGAGCGCGCCCATCAGCAGGCGGCGCACGCGGGTGTGCAGCGGTGCGTCGTTGAACACCAGGCTGGTGGTGTGGTGCTCGAAAAGCGGCGAGCCGTCACCGAACTTGGGCGCGAACTCGCGCTGCTTGTCGGAGCTGGCCGCGGGGTGGCGGTACACCGCAATGACGTCCGCGTAGCGCGTCAGCAGCACCGAGTTGGTGCCGATGGCGTGCACGGGCGCGTGCTGCCGCAACTGGGCATAGAAGGGATAGGGGTTGTCCACGAAGCCGGGCGGCGGCTGGACGAGAGAGAAACCGGGCAGCCAGGCGGGCGGCGCTGGCTCGGGCTT
>JBILSM010000077.1:0-13283 GCA_044372085.1 Rubrivivax sp. | reverse complement strand
GTGTGTCCCCTGCCCTCCAGCCAGTCGGCCAGTCGGCCGATGTGCGATGACTTCCCAGCGCCGTCGATGCCTTCGAAGGTGATGAAGCGGCCGGTCATCAAGAAAACTCTGCAATCACTTGGAATGGGAAATGTCCGGCGCGCGGCGGGAGCCTGCCGAGTGCCCGCTCAGGGGCGGCGGCGTTGGTACTGGTTGACCGCGCGATTATGGGCTTCAAGCGTCGGGCTGAAGACGCTGCTGCCATCGCCCCTGGCCACGAAGTAAAGGTCCCCCGAGACCTCGGGCCGCACGGTGGCGCGCAGTGAAGCCAGACCCGGCATGGCGATGGGGGTGGGGGGCAACCCACGGCGGGTGTAGGTGTTCCAGGGGGTGTCGGTCTGCAGGTCGCGCTTGCGCAGGTTGCCATCGAAGGCATCACCCAGGCCGTAGATGACGGTGGGGTCGGTCTGCAAAGGCATCCCGATGCGCAGCCGGTTGACAAAGACGCCTGCAATGCGGGCACGGTCTGCGGCGCGCCCGGTCTCTTTCTCCACGATGGAGGCCAGAATCAAGGCCTCCTCGGGGGTCTTGAGCGGCAGGCCCTGCGTGCGCTCGGCCCACACTGCGTCCAGGCGCTGCTGCATGGCCTGCCGGGCGCGCTTGAGCACTGTCAGGTCGCTCACCCCGCGGCTGTAGCGGTAGGTATCGGGAAAGAACCGCCCCTCGGCAGCCAGGCCGGGCAGGCCCAATGCCTGCATGAGCTCAGCCTCGCTCAGGCCCGCCGTGGCGGGCCGCAGGTGAGGTGCCTGGGCCAAGGCCTGCCGGACCTGCTTGAAGGTCCATCCTTCGATGAAGCGGACGGTCTCTAGCTGCTCATCGCCCTGCACCATCCTGTCCAGCAGTTGCCGCGGCGTGGTGCCCGGCTCGGCGGCGTAGCTTCCCGCGCGGATGCGTCGTGCCTGGCCCGACCAGCGGAACCACTCGTACAGCAGATCGGGCGAGGTTTCCAGTCCGGCCGCCACCCAGCCCAGCGCCACTTCCCGTGGCGTCATGCCAGGCTCCACCGACAGCTCTACCACCGGTATCCCGAGGTCGAGGGGCCGGGAGATCCACCAAGCCGCGGCCCCCGCCAGGGCCATGGCCGCCAAGAGCAGACCCAGCAGAGCCCGGGTCACGGCGCGCACGAACGGACTTCTTGGCGGGCGGTGAGACCTCGAAGGGGGTGCAGGCATGGCGGCTGATGATAATCAGCAGATGGCTTCCAACGTGTCCACGAACTCCCAGACCCCCGCCTCTGATGCAGGTGAGCCTGCTGACGGCGCCTGCCTGTTGTCAGACTGGGGAGTGATTCTTGCCACCGGGCCCGACAGCGCCTCCTTTCTTCACGGCCAACTCACCCAGGACATGCTTCATCTGGGTGAATCGCAGGCCCGGCTGGCGGGGTACTGCTCTGCCAAGGGGCGGCTGCTGGCCACGTTCATGGCCTGGCGCCCGGCGCCCGAGCAGATCGCCCTGGCCTGCAGCGCGGATCTGCTGACGGCCACCTTGAAGCGTCTGTCGATGTTCGTGTTGCGTGCCAAGTGCCGCCTGACGGCTGGCGACGGGCAACTCGCCCTGTACGGGCTTGCCGGGCCCTCGGCCGAGCAATGGTTGGCGCAGACCTCGGGAGCCGCCCTGCCCGCTGCACCCTGGAGCGTCCTGGCCCTGGGCCCGGCCGTTGGTCCGCACGCCATTCGGCTTCCTTCGGGCACCCCTGCGCCGCGCTGGCTGCTGGTGCAACCCCACGAGCTGCCCGCTCCGCCCTTGCCGGCGCTGACGCGTGCCCACTGGGACTGGCTGGAGGTGCGCTCTGGCGTGGTGCGCGTCGTGGCGGCCACGGCTGAACAGTTCGTGCCGCAGATGGTCAATCTGGAGTTGACGGGCGGCGTGAATTTCCAGAAAGGCTGCTACCCAGGACAGGAAGTCGTGGCCCGCAGCCAGTACCGAGGCACTCTCAAGCGCCGCATGTTCCTGATGACGGCCGATGGGCCCTTGGGCCCGGGACAGGAAGTGCATCACTCGGCGGATCCAGGCCAGCCTGCTGGCCTGGTAGCCCTGGCAGCGCCCGTGATGACAGGCCCTGCCGGTGGCCACCTTGCTTTGGTGGAGTGCAAGTCGGCGCTGGTGGGTGCGCCGGGAGAATTCACCGTTGGCACGGTCCGCCTGAAGCCCGCCGAACTCCCCTACCCGCTTCCCTTGGAGCCGGCCTGACCGGCAAGCACAGCGGGGTGGCTGTCATGCCAGCGGCAGGGGCAGGCAGGCTTCATGGGAGCAGCACCATCTCTTGGTGCTCGATCCCCGCCTCCTGAAAGCGCGGGCCTCTGGCTTGGAATCCGTGGCGGCGGTAGAACTCGATGGCGTCCACCTGGGCATGCAACATCACCTCACCGGCGCCGCGGGACCGGCATTCGCCCACCAGCGCTGCCAGCAGGGACGCGCCGACGCCCGCGCCGCGCACGCTGGCCAGCACCGCCATGCGCCCGATGCGCGCATTGCCGTCTGGTGTCCAGACCGCACGCCCCGTGCCCACTGCCATGCCAAAACGGTTGGTGGCCACTGCGTGCAGGGCCTGCGCATCTGCGGCATCGGCCTCGATTTCTGCCGGGATGCCCAGCTCCTGCACGAAGACCGCATGCCGCAGGGCGCGCGCAGTGACCGCCATCTGGTCCCACGATCCCAGGCTCATCGTGGTCATGGGTTCCCGGGCCTCGAAGGCCTCCAGCACCGAACGCAACGTAGGCGGCACAGGCTTTGAGGTCTGGGTTGCCGGGTCGGCAAAGACGTAGACCAGTTCGCTGGTGACCAGAGGCGTCTGGCCGCGGAAGACGCAGCCGATGAACCGCATGGACGAATTGCCGATGCGCTCGCAGCGGATGCCCACCTGCAGCCGCTCGTCATAGTGTGCAGAGGCCAGGTACTCCAGGGTGGCCTTGCGCACGTACAGGTCCCCGCTCAACATCTCCATGGTCTCGTGGTAAGGCATGGCCAGGCTGCGCCAATAGCCGCCAACGGCCGTGTCGAAGTACAACAGGTAGTGCCCATTGAAGACGATGCGCTGCATGTCCACCTCAGCCCAGCGCACGCGCAGCCGGTCGAAAAAGCGGAAGTCTTTCGGGTTCATGCGGTTGGGGTTCCCTTCCATGCCTGTTGCAAGGCCTGGGCTGCGGCGGCTAAAGCGTGGGACGCTTCAGGCAGCACGCGGCCCATCTTCATGAAGTCGTGGGTCACGCCGCGGTAGATCTCCAGATCCACCGCCACGCCGGCCATGCGCAACCGGTCGGCATAGGCGATGCCATCGTCGACCACCGGATCGCATTCGGCCAGCAGCACCAATGCGGGGCACACGCCCTCGACGTCGGGCGCCGCCAGGGGCGCGAAGCGTGGATCGTGGCGGTGCGCGTGGGGCACGGCATGGTCGAAAAACCAGGTGACGGTGGCCGAGTCGATGAGAAAACCTTGTGCGAATAGGCGGCGCGAACCGGTGTCGGCGCGGTCGCTGGTGCCTGGGGTGATCAACAACTGCAGGGACAGCGCGAGCCCCTCGTCCCGCGCCCGCAAGGCGGTGGCCGCGGCCAGCGTGCCGCCGGCGCTGTCGCCGCCCACGGCGATTCGACGGGAGTCCAGCCCCCATTGAGTGGCGTTCTCGAACAGCCACCGCAGGGCCGACCAGGTGTCGTCCCAGGCCGCCGGAAAGGGATGTTCCGGGGCCAGCCGGTAGTCCAGGGAGAGCACCGCACCGCCGCAGCGAAGCGCCAGTTGGCGGCACAGGCTGTCGTGGGTGTCCAGGTCACCCAGCACGAACCCACCGCCGTGGCAGTACAGCAGCACCGGGCACGGGGGGCTCGATCCTGCAGGCTGCGCCGCGTACAAGCGCGCCCGTCGAGGTCGCCCGTCACCCCCAGGCACAGCCAGGTCTTCCACCCGAGGCAGTGGTGCACGGGGCAGGTCCAGGACCTCAGCACCTGCCGCATACACGGCGCGGGCCTCGACAGGCGTCATCGCATGAAAGGGCTTGCGGCGCACGCGGTTGATGCGCTCCAGCACGCCCGCCATGCGGGGGGTCAACAGGTGCGCGCCCATCGCGAGCAAAGCTGGGCGCTGGCTTGCCACCAGAAAAGCGTCATGGTTCGAAGTATGCCGGCCCCCTGTCGGGCGCCCTCCCCTCCAGCAACGGTGCAGACACCCGGAAGGCTGGAATCGGCTCATGAAAAAGGCCCGGGGAAACCCGGGCCTTTCGAGGGGGCAGGTACACACCCCCGTGCGGTCGCAGTTGGCCGGCGGCGCGAGTCCGCGGCGGCTCAGTGGTGAGTGCCGTCGAAGAACTGTTCGTCTTCGGTAGAGCCCTTGAGCGCGGCCGTGGAGGCCAGGCGTTCAATGGTGGTGGTGACGGCGTCGAAGTAACCGGTACCGACCTCACGCTGGTGCTTCACGGCCGTGAACCCGCGCTCGGCCGCAGCGAACTCCTTCTGTTGCAGTTCCACGAAGGCGGTCATGTTCTGGCGCGCATAGCCGTAAGCCAGGTCAAACATGCCGTAGTTCAGCATGTGGAAGCCAGCCAGGGTGATGAACTGGAACTTGTAGCCCATGGCGCCCAGTTCACGCTGGAACTTGGCGATGGTGGCGTCGTCCAGGTTCTTCTTCCAGTTGAAGCTGGGGCTGCAGTTGTAGGCGAGCAGCTTGCCGGGGAACTTCTCGTGGATGGCATCGGCGAACTTCTTGGCAAAGGCCAGATCCGGCGTGCCGGTCTCGCACCAGATGAGGTCAGCGTACTCGGCGTAAGCCAGTCCGCGGCTGATCGCCTGGTCGATGCCCTTGTGGGTACGGAAGAAGCCTTCCACGGTGCGCTCGCCGGTCAGGAAGGGAATGTCGTTTTCATCCACGTCGCTGGTGACCAGATCGGCAGCTTCCGCGTCGGTGCGGGCCAGCAGGATGGTGGGCGTGCCCATCACATCGGCGGCCAGTCGCGCGGCCACCAGCTTGCTCACGGCTTCGCGCGTAGGCACCAGTACCTTGCCGCCCATGTGGCCGCATTTCTTGACCGAGGCCAACTGGTCCTCGAAGTGCACCCCCGCAGCGCCGGCGTCGATCATGGCTTTCATCAACTCGAAGGCGTTGAGCACGCCGCCGAAGCCGGCCTCGGCGTCCGCCACGATGGGCGCGAAGTAGTCGGTGTCGTTCTTGCCCTCGCTCCACTGGATCTGGTCGGCCCGGGTGAAGGCGTTGTTGATGCGGCGCACCACCTTCGGCACAGAGTCCACGGAGTACAGCGATTGGTCGGGGTACATCTCACCGTTGTCGTTGGCGTCCGCCGCGACCTGCCAGCCCGACAGGTAGATGGCCTTCAGCCCGGCCTTGACTTGCTGCATGGCCTGGTTGCCTGTCAGGGCACCGAGCGTGTTCACGAACGGCTCTGTGTTCAGCAGGCTCCACAGTTTCTCGGCGCCTCGCTTGGCCAGTGTGTGCTCCACCTGGAGTGAGCCGCGCAAGCGGACCACGTCGGCAGCGGAGTAACCGCGCTTGATCCCCTTCCAGCGGGGGTTCTCGGCCCAGTCCTTCTCAAGGGCGGCGATCTGTTGTTCACGGGTCAGTTGGGTCATGGCAGGCTCCTTTTGCAGCTAGGTTCAAAGGTGAATGGATGGCTGCAAGCCTACGCGCCAGGAAGAACGCTGTGAAGACTTATGTCTTATATAAGACATAAAAAGAAACTCTAGTGAATCAATGAGTTAGCTTTCGAATTCCATGATGCGGAAGGCCGTTTTCCCTGATGAAGCTGCGTGGTGCGGCGCAGCATTCTTGTATTTCAAATGGCGAAATCAGGGCGTCACGATGCAGAAACGAGCGCTGCTCCGCTGATCCATCGCCCGTACAGACGATCGGCCAGTCGTTGATGCATCTGCAAGCGCTGCTTTGCATGTGCCAGGATGGTGGCCTTGTCCTGCACGCTGCTCGCGTGCAGGGTGAGCGCTTGAGCCCAGGCAGGGTCACCGTCGTCAAGCCAGCGCCGCAACTTGGCTTCGTCGATCTCGATGTGGAACTGCATGCCCAGGTGCGGGCCTATGGCGAAGGCTTGATGCGGGCACGCGCTGCTGGTGGCCAGCCATCGCGCGCCAGGTGGCAAGTCAAAGCTTTCGTAATGCCAGTGCATCACATGGTGCTGCCCAGGCGGGCCGAACCACTGGACGGCCACCGGATCGTCCAGAACCTGCAAGGGCTGCCAGCCAATCTCCGGTGCCGGGGACACCTGCACGCGTGCACCCAGGGCGCGCGCCATCAGCTGTCCTCCCAGGCAATGGCCGATGACCGGGATGCCAGCCCGCATCGACTGCAGGATCAGCCGCTCGGCGTCTCGAAGAAAGGGCAGCGGATCGTTGGCGCTCATCGCGCCCCCCAGGACGGCCAGTGCGCCGTGCGCCGACATGTCGGCCGGGAAGCTTGCGCCCGATGAAGCATCCCGCAGGTCGAAGGCGAGTCCGCGCTCAGTCAACCAGCGCGCCAGGTAGGCGGGGCCATCATGACGGATGTGCTGCAGGATCAGTACGGGTTTCATGGCGGCAGAGCGAAGTGCTGCCTCGTATCATGCGGCAAGAATCTCGACCATCCGGTCGCGCCTTCAACACCTTCCAAGGAGACCCGAACCATGTACAAGGACCTGGACGCCTACTGGATGCCCTTCACGGCCAACCGGCAGTTCAAGAAGGCCCCGCGCATGCTGGCCCGCTCGTCGGGCATGCACTACTGGGATGACAAGGGCCGGCAGATCCTGGACGGCGTTGCCGGCCTGTGGTGCGTCAACGCCGGTCATGCGCGTCCTCGCATCGTGCAGGCCATCCAGGATCAGGCCGCGGAACTGGATTTCGCACCCTCGTTCCAGATGGCCCATCCCAAGGCCTTTGAACTGGCTGATCGCATCGTCAAGTTGGCGCCTGAGGGCATGGGCAAGGTGTTCTTCACCAATTCCGGCTCTGAAGCCGTGGAGACGGCTCTGAAGATGGCCATTGCCTATCACCGCGTTCGCGGCGAAGGCTCACGCACGCGCCTCATTGGGCGCGAGCGGGGATATCACGGCGTGAACTTTGGCGGCATCTCCGTGGGGGGCATCGTGTCCAACCGCAAGATGTTCGGCACCCTGCTGGCTGGCGTGGACCACATCCGCCACACGCACGACCCGGCGCGCAACGCCTTTTCGAAGGGCCAGCCGGTGCACGGCGCGGAGTTTGCCGACGACCTGGAGAGGCTGGTCGCGCTGCACGACGCCTCCACCATCGCCGCGGTGATCGTCGAGCCCGTCGCGGGTTCCACAGGCGTTCTGATCCCGCCCCAGGGCTACTTGCAGCGGCTGCGCGAGATTTGCGACAAGCACGGCATCCTGCTGATCTTTGATGAGGTGATCACCGGTTTTGGCCGCACGGGCATGCCATTCGGGTCCCAGACCTTCGGTGTCACGCCTGACATGATGACGGTGGCCAAGGGCATCACCAACGGTTGCGTCCCGATGGGCGCGGTCATCGTCCAGAGCAAGATCCACGATGCCTTCATGACCGGCCCCGAGCATCTGATCGAGTTCTTCCACGGCTATACCTATTCGGCCCACCCCCTGGCCTGCGCGGCCGCGCTGGGAACGCTGGACACCTATGCCGAGGAGGGTCTTCTGACACGTGCCGCCGAGTTGGCACCGTACTTCGAGCAGGCGCTGCACTCTCTGCGCGGTGAGCCGAACGTCATCGACATCCGCAACATCGGGCTGGTCGGCGGCGTTGAACTGCAGCCCTTGGCCGGCCAGCCCACCAAGCGGGCTTTCGACGTGTTCCTGGACTGCTACGACAAGGGCGTCATGATCCGCACCACAGGCGACATCATCGCGATGTCGCCGCCGCTGATCGTCGAGAAGTCGCACATCGATCACATCATTGACACCTTGCGCGGGGCGCTGCGCCGCGCGGCCTGAGACGGGGTCTGGGCGAGCGGCCCCGGTTCTGGAATACTTCGTGCATCTGCTTCCTGGCGATCAACACAGACTGGGTCACATGCACCAGTGCAGTGCGCCTTGAAGGGTTGCGTACCGACTTTGCCATCTGTCCCTCAGCGGAGGTTTGCCCATGCAGTTCAAGTCAAGCCGGATCCTGGCCGCACTGGCCGTGTCACTCGCAGCCCTTGCAGGCCCAGCGGTGGCTCAGGAGGAAGAAAAGGTCCTGAACATCTACAACTGGTCGGATTACATCGGGGAGGATGTGATCGCGCGGTTCGAGAAGGAGACCGGCATCAAGGTTCGCTACGACGTCTTCGACAACAACGAGATCGTCCACGCCAAGCTCGTGGCCGGCAAGACGGGCTATGACATCGTCGTGCCCTCCTCCAACTGGGCCAAGCTCCAGATCGACGGCGGCCTGCTGCAGAAGCTGGACAAATCCAAGATTCCCAACCTGCGCAACCTCGACCCGGGCATCCAGTCCCAGTTGGGCAAGATGGACCCTGGCAATGACTACATGGTGAACTGGCTGTGGGGCTACACCACAGTCGGCATCAACGTTGACAAGGTCCGTGCCGCCCTGGGCGGTCCGTTGCCCGACAACGTCTGGGAACTGGTTTTCAAGCCCGAGTACATCAGCAAGCTCAAGAGCTGCGGCGTTTCCTTCCTGGATTCCGCCACCGAGGTGATCCCCGCGGCGCTGCATTACCTGGGCAGGCCGGCTTTCAGCAGGAGCCCGGCGGATTACACCGCCGCTGCTAATGCACTGAAGGCCGTTCGGCCCTTCGTGACCCTGTTCAGCTCGTCGGGCTACATCAACGACATGGCCAATGGCTCCATCTGCCTGGCACTGGGCTGGTCTGGCGACATCAACATCGCCCGCCAGCGCGCCATCGATGGCAAGACAGGGCAGAACATCCAGGCCCTGATTCCCAGAAGCGGCGGCATCCTCTTCTTCGACACCATGGTCATTCCGGCAGATGCCCCGCGGCCCGGCAATGCACACAAGTTCATCAACTTCGTGCTTCGCCCTGACGTGGCTTCTTCCACCACGAACAAGGTTTTCTATCCCAATCCGGTACCGGACTCGCGCAGGAACATCCGCCCCGACGTGGCGAACAACCCCACCGTGTTCCTTTCCAGCGCCGACCTGGCCCGCATGGTGCCGCCGGATTCGATCAACAACGACATACGTCGCCTGATGACGCGCACCTTCACGTCGTTCAAGACCGGTCTGTGATGTCGGCCGCAGCCGGCGGTGCCGGCTTCTTGCGCATCGACGACGTTGTCAAGGAGTTCGACGGCTATGCGGCCGTGAACCATGTCAGCGTGGACATCGGCAAGGGTGAAATCTTCGCCCTGCTGGGTTCGTCCGGGTGCGGCAAGACCACGCTGCTGCGCATGGTGGCCGGATTCGAAACCCCCACCTCCGGGCGTATCGTGCTCAATGGCCAGGACCTCTGCGGCCTGCCGCCATATGAACGTCCGTTGAACATGATGTTCCAGAGCTACGCGCTGTTTCCGCACCTCACGGTGGCCGAAAACATCGCCTTCGGCCTTCAGCGATCGGGCATGGCTTCGGCGCAGATCGCAGAGCGCGTGGAGGCCATGCTCAAGTTGGTGCAACTGGCCAAGTTCGCGGGTCGCAAGCCGCATCAGCTGTCTGGAGGCCAGCAACAGCGGGTGGCCCTGGCCCGCAGCCTGGCCAAGCAGCCCCAGTTGCTGCTGCTGGACGAGCCCCTGGGGGCCCTGGACAAGAAGCTGCGCGAAGAAACCCAGATCGAGCTGGTCAACATCATCGAGCAGGTGGGCGTGACCTGCATGATGGTCACCCACGACCAGGAGGAAGCCATGACCATGGCCTCGCGCATCGCCGTCATGAGCGAAGGGCGTCTGATGCAGGTGGGCGCACCGTCGGAAATCTACGAGACGCCGGCCAGCCGATTCGTGGCCGACTTCATCGGCAACGTCAACATGATGGAGGGCTCACTCGAGGTGGATGCCCATGACCACTGCATCGTGGCCTGTGCCGACTGCCGGCACTACGTGGGCCACGGCATCACGGGCACCGAAGGGATGGCCGTCACGGTGGCGTTGCGCCCTGAGAAGATCAACGTCAGCCGCCAACGCCCCGCTGAAGGAGACTTCAACACGGTGCGCGGCACCGTGCGCGAGAAGTCGTACTTTGGCAGCTTCACCGTCTACCAGCTGGCCCTGGCCAGCGGGGCGATGCTGAAGGTCAGCCAGTCCAATGTGGAGCGCCACCGCGACGACGAACTCACCTGGGGCGACGAGGCCTGGGCCCGCTGGTCCCCTTCGGCGCAGGTGGTGCTGACCCAGTAAGGCATCCATGAGCCAGGCACCGCGCACCCCCCATGCTCCCGGCCCGGCCTGGCTGGCGCGGCTGCTGCCCCGCGGCCGGGCTGCAGTCATCGGGGTGCCCTACCTGTGGCTGCTGGCGTTCTTTCTGCTGCCCTTCGCGGTGGTGCTGCAGATATCCCTGGCCCGCATGGGAACGGTCCATCCTGAAGACCTGATCGCGGTCAACGATGGCGTGCTGACGCTCTCGCTGAAGTTCTCCAACTTCGCCACGGTGCTGCAAGACCCGCTGTACCTCAGCGCCTACCTTCGAAGTCTGCAGTACGCGGCAGCTACCACCGTGGTGTGCCTGTTCATCGGATATCCCTTTGCCTACTTCATGGCCAGGGCCCGGCCCAAGGTGCAGCCGATATTGCTGATGCTGGTGATGCTGCCCTTCTGGACGTCGTTCCTGCTTCGCACCTATGCGTGGAAGGGCTTGCTCAGCCCGGGTGGCTGGGCCCATGACGTCATCGTCGGGCTCGGACTGGACTCCTTGCTGCTGTCGCTGGGGCTGATCGCCGCACCTGGCAAGCTGATGCACACGCCCTTCTCGCTGGTGCTGGGCATGGTCTACACCTACCTGCCCTTCATGGTGCTGCCGCTGTACAGCCAGTTGGTCAAGATGGACCTGCGCCTGCTCGAGGCTGCCCAGGACCTCGGCGCCACTCCGTGGGTGGCGTTCTGGAAAATCACCGTTCCGCTGTCCAAGGCCGGCATCATCGCCGGCTCCATGCTGGTGTTCATCCCCTGCATCGGCGAGTACGTCGTGCCGGAGTTGCTCGGTGGGCCCGAGACCCTGATGATCGGCCGTGTGATCTGGGACGAGCTCTTCTTCAACAACGACTGGCCGATGGCGTCGGCCCTGGCGGTGCTGATGATCCTGCTGATCATCGTGCCGCTGGCCCTCTTCCAGCGCTACCAGGCCCAGTCGCAGGAGGGTCGTCGGTGAAGCCTTCGGCACTGAACACCTGGTTCGGCCGCGGCTGGCTGGCTGCGGGGTACCTGTTCCTTTTCGTGCCCATCGTCTCGCTGATGGTGTACTCCTTCAACGACTCCCCGATTCCCAACCTGTGGCGGGGCTTCACGCTGAAGTGGTATCACGCCCTGGTGGCAGACCAGGCCCTGCTGTCGGGCCTTTGGCTGTCGCTCAAGATCGCCTTCCTCACCGCTTGCGGCTCTGTCGTGCTGGGCACCTTGGCAGCCTTTGCGCTGGTGAAGTACCGACGCTTCACGGGACGCACCGTGTTCTCCGGCATGGTCAGCGCTCCGCTGGTGATGCCGGAGGTCGTGATCGGCCTGTCGCTGCTGCTCACCATGGTGAGTCTGCAAAGGGCCATTGGCGTGCCCGAGCGCGGCATGCTCACCATCTGGCTGGGCCACCTGCTGGTGGGCATGGCCTACGCCACCGTGGTGGTGCAGGCCCGCCTGCAGGACCTCAACCCGCAATTTGAAGAGGCGGCGATGGACCTGGGCGCCCGCCCCCATCAGGTGTTCTGGCTGGTGACCTTGCCCATGATCACGCAGTCGCTGCTGTCGGCGTGGCTGCTGACCTTCACCCTGTCGCTGGATGACGTGGTGCTGTCGAACTTTCTCTCCGGCCCAGGCGCCACCACCATGCCGCTGGTGATCCTGTCGCGCGCGCGGCTGGGTTTGAACCCGAGCGTCAATGCGGTGGCTACGCTTATCGTCATCGTCGTGGCCATCGGCGTCGCCCTGGCCTGCTATCTCATCGCCCGCGCCGAGCGGCAGCGCCGCCTGGAGCTGGCGGCTGCCGCCCGGGGCTGACCGGTAACCCACCTTTCCGCACCAAGGAGGAGCCTCCATGAAGACCATCCATCACACCGCCCTGGCCCTTGCGCTGGCTGCTGCGTTCCCTGCGCTGGCCCAGTCGAACGCCGATGTCCTGCGGGAGTTGCAGGCGCTCAAGGCCCAGGTGGCCGAACTGGAGGCCAAACTCAAGGCCCAGGAGGCCGCCAAGCCGCAGTGGGGCATGACGCCCGACCAGGCACGCGAGCTCAACCGCGTCACGGTCAAGGCCGAGGCCCTGGAGGATTCGCGAGATTCCTCAGGCATGAAGGGCCTGAAGATCAGCGGCTACGCCGACCCGACCTATATCTACAACCGAGCCAAGCGCAACAGCGGCTTCAGTTTCCTGGACAGCCGCAAGGACACGTACTACGCCTATGACAACTCCTATTTCGGGTCGGTGGTGCTTGACCTGCAGAAGGAAACCGACTCGGGCGCACGCTGGCGTCTGACGCTCAGTCCCAACCGCGGGACCGACACCGTCATCAGCAACGGCAGCATCGTGCAGGAAGCCTCGGTTTCCGTGCCCATGGGTAGCTTGCAAACCCGCTTCATTGCGGGGCACCTGCCGGATTGGTCGGGGTACGAGTTCCAGCAGGCCACGCTCAACAAGTTGATCACGCACAACCTGCTTTTTGACTTCACCCTGCCCACGAGCTACACAGGCGCAGGGCTGGAACTGACCCGTGGCAAGTGGATTGCCAAGGGCGTGTTGGCCAACATGAACGCGGCTCGCAACCCCGATGGGGTCCGCGCTCCCGTGATGGCCTACCGGGTGGATTACTCGCGAGGCGAGTTCCAGGGGTTTGGATTTGCAGGCGTGCATGGCAAGGCGGCGAATCTGCGGGCGAAGGACGGCGACGGCAACCTGCTGCAGAACCCCATCACAGGGATCGACTACGCAGAGCGCACACGGGTGGACCTTTTCGAGTTCGATGCCTACTTCATTCGCGGCGATTGGACGGTGCAAGGCCAGGTCAGCCTGGGGCAGCAAAAGGGTGCATCCATCCGCGCGGACCCGGTGACCGCAGATCTGCGCGATGCGCGATGGACCGGTCTTTCGGCACTGGCGGCCTACAAGTTCAATCCTCGCCTCGAAGGTGTGGTTCGGATGGACCACATCCGCAACGCC
>JBILSM010000200.1:0-4229 GCA_044372085.1 Rubrivivax sp. | reverse complement strand
ATCTACGAGCCGCGCATTCCTGCCGTCGCCGTGGCCCGTGCCGACAACCCCGACGACTCGCCCCGGCAGTTGCGCGGCCGGGCGCTGGCCCTGGCCAATCCGCAGTCCCTGGTAGCCATGGTCGGCCTGCAATGGCTCCAGTCCGAAGGCTTGCAAGAGGGCGTGGACTTCAAGACCGTGGTCGTGGCCAACGACGACAGTCTGGGCACCGTGCTGCGCAGCGGCGAGGCGCCGTGGGCCGTGATGAGCATGGGCGAATTCCGCGCCAAGCCGGAGGCGCTGCGCCAGTCGCTGCGCATCGTCAGGCAGATCACCACGGTGCCCGGCTTTCTTGTGATGGCCAACCCGGCGCTCCCGGCGGCCCAGCGTCAGCGGCTGAAGGCCCTCATCCTGGCCCTGCCTGCCAGTGCCGATGGCGCGCGCTTTTTCGAGCTGTCGGGATTTCGGGGCATCCGTGAGATCGTCGACGCCGACCTCACGTTTGCCGATCCCTTCAATGAGCTGACCCGGCGCGGCCTGGGTCTCAAGCCCTGAACCCGCACCACAGCCCCTGCGGCGGGCGCCCCGGGCCCTGCCAAGCCCGCCGGGGGCTGTCATGGGCCTGAGCGCCCGCTGGGCGCGCCTGGGGTTCCGCGCCAAGCTCATCTGGGTGGGTGTGTCACTGCAGGTCCTGATGCTGGCGGCCGTGGCCTTGGGCGTGTCCACGCTGGTGGACCGCTACCTGCAGCAGGAGCTGAAGGCCCGCGTGGGGCAGCTCAAGCCGCTGTTCAATGCGGCATTGGCCGCGCCCCTGGCCCAGCGCGATTACGCCACCGTGGCGGCCATCCTGGCCGAGGCGCGCGCCACGCGCGATCTGGTCTTCGTTTGTGTGCTCGATGCTTCCGGGCGCTTGATTGCGGAAGACCGGGCCGGAGCGATACCCGCAGTGGCCGGTGTGTCCGAGTTGCACAAGCCCGCGCCGGCCGCGGGACCTCAGGCCACCCTGGACTTCGAGGCACCGCTGGAGATGGGCGGGCAGGTGCTGGGGCGTGTGGAGTTCGGGCTGTCGCGCAGCGCACTGGCCGAGACCCGTCGATCGCTGCTGTGGGCGCTGGCCCTCATTGGCCTGTTTTGTCTGTTGGTCTTCTCGGCCTTGCTGGCGGCCCTTAGCCATGCCCTGACGCGGCCGCTGGCCGCTCTGGCGGTGGCAGTGCGTGACATACAGGCCGCCAACTACGAGGTGAAATTCGACCCGGAGCGCAAGGACGAGCTGGGCGTGCTCATGAAGGCCTTCTCGCGCATGGGGCTGGAGGTGCGGCGCAAGGTGGGCGAGCTGGTGCACAGCGAGGCCTTGCAGCGCAAGTATCTGCAAGAGGCCATCCGCCGCCAGACCGAGACCAGCCTGGCCCTGCGCGCTGCAGAAGCCGCCAACGCGGCCAAGGCCGATTTCATCGCCAACATGAGCCATGAGATCCGTACGCCGATGAACGCCATCGTCGGCTACGCCGACATGCTGCTGCGCACCCCCTTGCAGCCGCTGCAGCAGGCGTACGCGCAGCGCCTGCAGAACGCCAGCACCACGCTGCTGGGGGTGATGAACAACGTGCTGGACTTCTCCAAGATCGAGGCAGGGCAGTTGAAGGCCGACGCGCAGCCTTTCGATGTCATGGCCACTGTCGACAGTGCCGTCAGCCTGTTCCAGCCGCAACTGCGGGACGGCACCGTCCGGTTGCGGCTGGAGATCGCGCCCGACGTCCCGCGCCTGATCTGCGGCGACGCCATGCGCCTGCATCAGGTGCTGGTCAACCTGGTTGGCAACGCGGTGAAGTTCACCGAGGAGGGAGAGGTCTGCATTTCGGTGCAATGTCAGGTTGGACCGAATGCGACACCCATGCTGTGCATCGTCGTCAGCGATACCGGCATCGGCATCGAGCCGTCCCAGATCGAGCGCATCTTCGCGCCCTTTGCGCAGGCCGATGGAACGATCACGCGCCGCTTTGGGGGCACCGGGCTGGGGCTGTCCATCTCGCGGCGGCTGGCTGAGCTGATGGGCGGCACGCTGTCGGTGCGCAGCGAAGCGGGCTGCGGCGCGGAGTTCACGCTGCGGGTGCCCTTCATCACGGTCGAGGCGGGACCGCCTGGGGACCCCTCTGACCCGGTGCAAGCTGCTTCGCCCAACCCGACTGCTGAGGGCGGGGTGCACCTTGCCTCGGCGCCGGCGCATGCCCGTTTGCAGCCGGATCTGCCGCTGGTGATGCCGCAGCGCCAGGCAGACCTGGCAGCGCTTCGGCCGGTGCTGGCGGAACTGGACGATCTGCTCTCGCGCAACATGCTGGGTGCCCAGCGTGTGGCCGAGCGGCTGTGCACGGAACTGCAGGGCACGGTCTGGGCTGATGCCTTCTTTGAGATCGAGCAGGACGTGCGGCGCCTGCGCTTTCCTGCAGCACGTGCCCGTCTGGCCTCTCTGTGCGACAGATGGGCTGAGGCATCAGCCTCTTCGGAGTCCTTGCCTTCGCCATGAGCGCTCAGCCCGTCATCCTGGTCATCGACGACGTCCTCGAGAACGTGGTCATGCTGGGCGCCGCCTTGTCACAGGTGGCCGAGGTGCAGTTCGCTACCTCAGGGCAGGAAGGTCTGGAGTTGGCGCGACGCACCGTGCCCGACCTGATCCTGCTGGACGTGATGATGCCGGGCATGGACGGGTTCGAGGTGGGCGATCGCTTGCGGCGGGATGAGACCACCCGGGCGATCCCGGTGATCTTCGTCACCGCGCGTACCGATGCAGCCAGCGAGTCTCGCGGCCTGGCGCTGGGCGCGGTGGACTTCATCCACAAGCCGCTGCGGCCGGATCTGGTGCAGGCTCGGGTGCGGCTGCACCTGGAACTGGCGCGGCGTGCGCGGGCACTGGAGGCCGCCAATCAGGCCCTGGAAGACAAGGTGGCCCAGCGCACGCAGGACCTGATGGATGCCCTGCAGCGGGCCGAAGGCACTGCGCGATCGAAGACCGACTTCCTGGCCCGCATGAGCCACGAACTGCGCACCCCGCTCAACGCCGTGATCGGCCTGGCCCAGGTGGGTCTGCGCGAGGAGGCATCCGGCCAGTCGCCGCAGGCCCTTTATCCGCGCATCCTGTCCGCCGGGCAGCACCTGCTTCGGGTGGTCAACGATGTGCTGGACTACTCGCGCATCGAGGCCGGCAAGTGCACCGTGGAGAGCCAGCCCTTCGATCTTGCCACCACCGTGGCGCAGGCGGCGCAGCTGCTGGAGCCCCAGGCGCTGGCCCAAGGGATCTCGCTGCGCGTGGAGGGGGCCCCAGGTTCGCGCGCGCATGTGCTGGGGGACGCGCAGCGGGTCCAGCAGGTGCTGGTCAATCTGTTGTCGAACGCCGTGAAGTTCACCGACCGGGGCCACGTTCTTCTGCGCATCACTTCCGAAGGTGCACGCCACGTCTTCGAGGTTTCCGATACCGGCATCGGCCTGACCACCCAGCAGATCTCTCGCCTGTTCCAGCCTTTCGAGCAGGCCGACAATTCCAGCACCCGGCGCCACGGCGGCACCGGCTTGGGCCTGGTCATCTCGCTTCATCTGGCCCGTGAGATGGGGGGCGACATCACGGTGCGCAGCACACCCGGGCAAGGCAGCACTTTTGTCTTCAGCGTCACCCTGCCCGAGTCGCAGGTGCGCGACACCGAGCCCGGGGCACTCATCGGCGCCACGGGCAGGCTTCGTGGCCTGAGCGTGCTGGCAGCCGAAGACATGGAGGTAAACCGCTTTCTGCTCGCCCGCGTCCTGGAACAGCAGGAGGCCCGGGTGCAGTTTGTCGAAGATGGCGCGGCGGCCGTGCAGGCCGTTCAGGCCCAGGTTTGGCCCGTAACAGGGGCGGACTCGAGGGTCGTGCCCTTTGATGTCGTGTTGATGGACCTGCAGATGCCGGTGATGGACGGTTTCGAGGCCACCCGGCGCATCCGGGTGATCCGGCCGGACCTCCCGGTCATCGGCCTGACAGCCCACGCCCTGCCGGAGGAGCGTGCACGCTGCCTGGACGCGGGCATGGCCGGCCATGTGCCCAAGCCGGTGGATGTCGAGGAGCTGGTCGCCGCCATCCAGCGGGCGTGCAGCGCCCGCGTCCTGAACGCCTCGACGGCAGCGGCAACGGCCCCGATATCCCTGCCGGCACCTTCTTTCGCAGCACCGTCGGCAGATTCCCAGGCCAAGGTCATCGACTGGGCTGCCGTGGCGGCTGGCCTGGG
>JBILSM010000199.1:0-4236 GCA_044372085.1 Rubrivivax sp. | reverse complement strand
GGCATGGCGGCCGATCTGGGCGTGCTGCAGCGCCTGCCCAAGATCGTGCCCGCCGGCCTGGCGCGCGAGATGGCCTACACCGGCGACCGCGTGGGCGCCGAGCGCGCGCTGGCCGTGGGCCTGGTCAACACGGTGCTGCCCGATGCCGCCGCGCTGCACGCCCATGCCGATGGTCTGGCCCGGCGCATCGCCGCGAAGAGCCCGCTGGCCGTGGCCGGCAGCAAGCGGGCGCTGAACTACGCCCGCGACCACGGCACGGCACAGGCCCTGGAGCAGATGACGCTGTTGCAAAGTGCCATCTTCGACATCGACGAGATGACAGCGGCCATCGCCGCCTGGAAGGACAAGCGCGAGGCCGCTTTCGAGCCGCTCGCGCCCGTTCAGAACCCTTGACGGGGTGTTGAAAGCAGACCCGTCAGCCCGCCTTCAGCGCGGTGAACAGCGGGTCGTGCCGGCTGCGCGGCCGGTAAGCCGAGACTCGGCGCGCGATCTCGGCGATGTGCTCGGGCGTGGTGCCACAGCAACCGCCGGCGATGTTGAGAAAGCCGCTGCGGGCAAAGCCTTCCATCAGGCCGCCCGTCACTTCCGGCGTCTCGTCGAAGCCGGTCTCGCTCATGGGGTTGGGCAGGCCGGCGTTCGGGTAGCAGCTGATCCAGGTGTCCGCCGCCACCTTGGCCAGCTCTTCCAGGTAAGGGCGCATCAGCGCCGCGCCCAGCGCGCAGTTCAGCCCCACGGCCAGCGGGCGGGCGTGGCGCACCGAATGCCAGAACGCGCCCACCGTCTGCCCGGACAGGATGCGGCCCGAGGCGTCGGTGACCGTGCCGCTGATGATGACCGGCAGACGCTCGCCGGTCTCCTCCATCAACTCGTCCAGGGCGAACAGCGCCGCCTTGGCGTTGAGCGTGTCGAAGATGGTTTCCACCAGAAAGAGGTCGCAGCCGCCGTCCAGCAGGCCCTGCGCCTGCTCGCGGTAGGCCGCGCGCAGTTCGTCGAAGCTCACGTTGCGCGCACCGGGGTCGTTCACGTCGGGGCTGATACTGGCCGTGCGCGGCGTGGGGCCCAGCGCGCCGGCCACGAAGCGCGGGTGCTCAGGCGTGCTGAATCGGTCACAGGCCTGGCGCGCCAGGCGCGCTGCCGCCACGTTCATCTCGTAGGCCAGAGGGGCTAGGCCGTAGTCCTCCTGCGCGATGGAGGTGGCGCCGAAGGTGTTGGTCTCGACGATGTCAGCCCCGGCGGCCAGGTACTGTTCATGAACGCGCTCGATCACGTCCGGCCGCGTCAGCACCAGCAGATCGTTGTTGCCCTTCAGGTCCTTGGGGTGGTCGGCCAGGCGCGCGCTGCGGAAATCGGCCTCGCTCAGCTTCTCCTGCTGGATCATCGTGCCCATCGCACCGTCGAGGATGACGATGCGTTGTTGGAGAATCGTGGGCAAGACTGCCGCGCGGGTGTAGGCGATCCGATGGGCGTTCATGCCCGCGATTGTAGGAACCGCCCTTCCCTTTGATGAGACACCTGACCCCCACCGACACCTGGCACTTCCTGCAGCGCACGCCCGACGCGCTGTTCGTGGACGTGCGCATGGAAATCGAATACCTCTACGTCGGCCACCCGCCGGGCGTCGTGCATGTGGCCTGGTACGAGTACCCCGAGATGCAGGCCCACCCCGAGGCCTTTGCGCAGCAGGTGCTGCGCGAGGCTGGCGGGCGCACCGACCGGCCGGTGGTGCTGATCTGCCGCTCCGGCAAGCGCACGGTGGAGGCCGGGCAGACGCTGGAGGCCGCGGGTTTCACCGACGTCATCAACGTGCTGCACGGGTTCGAGGGCGAACTGGACGAGCACTTCCAGCGCGGGCGCCTGAACGGCTGGCGCTGCGAAGGTCTGCCCTGGGAGCAGTTGTAGCCGGGCCCCGCCAGCCCTCAGGTGCCGGACGAAGACAGCTCCAGCGTCTCCCCGCCCGGCAGCACGGTCAGGCGGGCGCGCACGGGCAGATGATGCTGTGCCGGGTCCATCCAGACCTCCACCTGGGTGTCATAGGGCCGGCGCGGCTCGCGCGTCAGTCGCAAGGCTTCGACCACCGCCCCACCGGGCAGGTTCAGACGCTGGCGGCCCTGCACGATGAAAGTCCAGGTGTCCACGTCAGCCCGTGCGCCGGACACCGACAGTGAGATGCGGCTGCCCGTGCCGTGGCGCGCCGGCGCGGCCTCCAGAATGGCCGCCAGCTGCACCATCCAGCTCAGCCGGTCCTGCGCGCCCAGGTGCAGAGGCTGCGAAGCGGCAGAACCCGAATAGGTGATGCGGCCTGAGCCGTGGTCGAAGTTCGCGGCCAGGCGGTCCTTGCCACGGCGGCGGTCCACGAAGCGCTCGGGAATGAGGCCGTGCGGGCCGAGGCTGCCCTGGCTGCGCAGACCCAGCACCTCCAGGCCCAGGGCGGTGCCCTTGAGTTCCAGCTCGTAGCCCGGCCCTGCACGCTGCAGGGTCAGCTCGGCCTGCCCCGACAGCGCACCCCGACGCAGGGCATAGCTCATGCGAAAAGGCGGCGGCACCCGCGTGGCGTACACAGGAGGCGGTGGATCGTCGTCGGCCGCAGTGGCCGCCCTGGACTCCGTCGGCTGCGCCGCGGCAAGCAGCGTGGCGGCGGGGGCATCGGCCACGGGGCTGGTCTGCGCAGGAACGTCGAAGGACCTTGGAGCCTCGCTGGCCGGCGCGGTGGCGGCCGCCAACGGGACGCCCCCCGGGGTTCCCATGGGGACGGAGGCCGTGGTCACCCTGTCTGCTGGTGTCACCGCGGCCATCGTGGCCGGCGTGGCCTGCGTGAGGGCCAGGGAGGGTGCAGCGGGTGAGGTGGCCCCCGGAACCGACGCCGGGGCAGGCGAGGTCGCAGGCCCCGGCCGCAAGGCCTCCCGTGCAGGAGCGCTCTCCCCCGCGACTGGAACCACCGGCGATGCCCCGGGCAGTCTGCGCACCTCCAAGGCGGCCACCTGCTGCGACAAGGGCAAGGCCAGCGCCGCAGCCGAAGCCGGCACCTCCAGGCTAGGGTCCCGGCTCGTGTCCTGGCTCAGGCCCTCGGGCGTCCGGTGTGCCGCCCAGGTGCCCAGCACCACGGCGTGCAGCAGCGCCGCGCCTGCCACGGCCCAAACCGCTTCGGACGGGCGCAGGCCCGGGGGCCACGGAAGGCGTGCGATGTCTGGCGCGGAATGCTGTGGACGCATGGGGCCATGGTGCCACCGACTTGGGGCTGCAGGCGAGGATTGCGTCGACTCAACCGAGACCCTGACGATCCTCAAGCGAAATGGTTTGCCAAGGGCCTGCACTTGCGCCACCATGGCCTCCTCAGTACGAGAATCAGGGATGTTCATGACACCACTGTGCGCCAATGCCATTGACGAGATGTCGGCACGAGCACGAGCACGAGCACCGGCAGCGGCAGCGGCAGCGGAACTTGCATCTGCCCGTACACCGGCCCGTGCGCCTGCCGTGACCCCTGTGGCGAGCCCGGCTGAAGCTCGCGAGCCGTCCACCGATTTGGCCCCCGCCCAGTTGCGAGCCTTGCGGCTGGCCCTGAAGGCGTCGCGCATCGGCGTCTTCGACATCCGCCTGCCGGAAGGCCAGGGCCAGTTCTCCGACGACTGCCTGGAAGTGCTGGGCTACGGGGCGGAGTACCGGGAAGCGTTCCTGCGCGGGTTCTCGCCCCTGGTGCACCCACAGGACCGCGCGGCGATGCTGCGGGGCCGACATGACACCCTGGTCAGGGACGCGCGCCGCTTCGAACTGGAGGCGCGCCGCATGCGCTGCGACGGCAGCTACGGATGGGTGCGCTGCATCGGCCAGGTGGTGGAACGCGACGGGCCCGACGCCAGTCTTCGCCTGGTGGGGACGCTGGAGGACGTGAACGACTGGCACCAGGCCGAGACCGATCTGCGCCGAGCCCGCCAGGAGCTCCAGGACCTGTCCGAACACGTGGAAACGCAGCTCGAAACAGAGCGCAAACTCATCGCCAGCGAGGTGCATGACCAGTGCGGCCAGGTGCTCACCCTGGTGAAGATGGAGATCGCAGCGCTGCGCAGTGCCGCGCGGCAGGCCCCGCTGATGCTGGACAGCGTGCAGCGGCTGGACGATCTGGTGGACGACCTCGTGCAACTGAGCCGCGACGTCATCGCCCGGCTGCGCCCCCCGGCGCTGGACCTGGGCCTGGTGCCCGCCCTGGAATGGCTGGCCGGGGAATGGACACGCCAGACC
>JBILSM010000198.1:0-4240 GCA_044372085.1 Rubrivivax sp. | reverse complement strand
CCGTGCACGCCGTCGCCCACGTCATGGAGATGCAGGGCCGCTTCGAGGAAGGTGCGGCCTGGCTGCGCCAGCACCAGGGCGTGTGGGCCGAAGGCAACGGCTTCGCCTGCCACCTGTGGTGGCACAAGGCCTTGTTCCGTTTGGAGGGCCTGGACACGGCGGGCGTGCTGCGCGTGGTCGACCGGCAGCTCAGCGGTGACGCGCTGCAGATCACGCTGCAGCGCGTGGACGCGGCGGCCATGCTGTGGCGGCTGCACCTGGTGGGCGAAGACGTGCAGGCCGCCGCGCGCGCGCTGGCTCAGGCCTGGCCGCTGCAGGACGCCCTGGCCGGCTACTACGCCTTCAACGATGTGCACGCCATGGCTGCGCTGCTGATGGCCGGCGAGGTGGGGCGGGCGGAGTCCTGGCTGGCCCGCTGCGCCCAGCGGGCCATGTCGGCGGACGATGCCCGGCGCGCCAACCACAAGATGGCCCGCGAAGTGGGCCTGCCGCTGATGCGTGCGCTGCTGGCACTGACCCGCGGCGATGCGGACGGCGCCGCGGACATGCTCTACCCCGTGCGCGCCGGGGCCCAGCGCTTCGGCGGCAGCCATGCCCAGCGCGACCTCATCGACCAGACCCTGCTGGCCGCCAGTGCCCGCGGCAGCCGGCGTTCGCTGGGCCGCGCGCTGCTCAACGAGCGCCGCCTGGCCAAGCCCCTGACCCCGCTGACCCGGCACTGGATGGAGCGCATGGCCGTGCCGGAGCACGCGCGGGCATGACACCCGCGCGCCAGCTCGCCACCGGCACCCTCTTCGCCCTGCTGGCCGGCCTGATGTGGGGGCTGGTGTTCGTGGTGCCGCTGCTGCTGCCCGACTACCCGGCGGCGCTGCAGTCCTTCGCCCGCTACCTGGCCTTCGGCCTGATTGCCCTGCCCCTGGCGTGGTGGGACCGGGCGCAGCTAGCCCGACTGACCCGGGCCGACTGGATCGAGGCGCTGAAGCTCTCGCTGGTGGGCAACCTGCTGTACTACCTGTTCCTCGCCGCGGCCATCCAGCGCGCCGGGGGGCCGCTGCCCACGATGATCATCGGCACCCTGCCGGTGGTGATTGCCATCGTCTCCAACCTGCGCTCTTCGCAGGCGGTGCGTCTGCGCGACGGGCGCCTGCCCTGGCGGCGGCTGGTGCCCTCGCTGTTGCTCATCGTGCTGGGCATCGCCTGCGTCAACCAGGTGGAGTTGGCTCGGCTGCAGGCAAAAGCCTCGGCAGGGCAGGGGGCCGACGCCGCGCTGGGCCTGAGCCGTTACGCCCTGGGGGCCCTGCTAGCGGTGGGCGCAGTGGTCTGCTGGACCTGGTACCCCATCCGCAATGCCGACTGGCTGCGGGCGCATGCCGACCGCTCGCCGCGGGCCTGGGCCACGGCCCAGGGCGTGGCCACCTTGCCGCTGGCGGCCCTGGGCTTCGCCTTGTTCTGGGTCTGGAACGAGGCCGCAGGCGGGGGGGCCTCCACCACCCCGGGCCAGGCCGCCTTCGAGATGCCCTTCGGCCCGACGCCCGGGTTGTTTCTCGGTCTGATGTTCTCCATCGGGCTGTTCGCGTCCTGGCTCGGTACCTTGTGCTGGAACGAGGCCAGCCAGCGCCTGCCGCCCTCGCTGGTGGGTCAGTTGATCGTCTTCGAGACGCTGGCGGCGCTGGGGTACGCCTGGGCGCTGCGCGGCCATTGGCCCGACGGCTTCACCCTGGCGGGTGTCGCCTTGCTGGTGGCGGGTGTGGTCTGGGCCCTGCGCGGCGGCGCGCCCCGTCCAGGTGGACCGGCACCATGACCACCGCCCGACCCAACCATCCGCTGCAGGGCATTGGCCTGATGCTGGTCGGGGTGTTCCTGCTGTCGGTGATGGACACGCTGACCAAGGTGGCGGTGGCGGAGCTGTCCACGCCGGTGCTGATCGCCGCGCGCACGGCGGTGGTGATGGTGTTGATGGCCCCCATGGTGGTGCGCGCCGGCGGCTGGCAGGTGCTGCGCATGCAGCGTCCGCTGGGTCATCTGCTGCGTGGTGCGTTGTCGGTGTGTTCCATGCTGGCCTTCTTCGAGGCCCTGCGCCACCTGCCGCTGGCCACCACCATTGCCATCTGCTTCGCGGCGCCCTTGCTCATGACCGTGATGTCGGTGCCGCTGCTGCGCGAGCGCGTGGGCCGGGCACGCTGGGCGGCGGTGCTCCTGGGTCTGTGCGGTGTGTTCGTGATCGTGGGGCCGGAGGTGGCGACGGGCTCTTTCGGCATCGGCGCCGTGCTGGCCCTGGCCGCGGCCTTTTTCTATGCCGCGGCCATGACCTGCGTGCGCTGGCTGTCCAGCACGGAGTCCGATCTGTCGATGATGGTGACCCAGAACGCCTGCATGGGCCTTGCAGGGCTGGTGGGCCTGTGGTTCGTGCCACCCACGATGCCCTCGCCCACGATGTGGGGGGTGATCGCCGCCAGCGCTGCCGTGCTGCTGGCCAGCCAGCGCCTGACCTTCCGCGCCCTGCGGGTGGCTCCGGTGTCGGCGGTGGCGCCCTTCCAGTACACCGAACTGGTGTGGGCGGTGCTGTTCGGCTGGCTGTTCTGGCGCGAGTGGCCCGGCCCCCACGTCTGGTGGGGCGCCAGCATCGTCGTGGCCGCCGGGCTTTTCAGCATCTGGCACGAGCGGCGTCGGGCGATGGCGGATGCCTGAAGCGGGTGTGGCCGCCAGGCGGTGCATCAACGGCCGATCCCGGCAGCCCTTCCTGCAGAGCGCCTTGGCCGGCTGACCGAGTGCTCCATCCTGAGGGGCGTCAGCCCCGGTTCAGCGCGTCGTCCAGCACCTCCACCCAGTGGCGCACGGGCGTGGGGGTGCCGGACTGCAGGTGCTGGATGCAGCCGATGTTGGCGGAGATGATGGTCTCGTCGTCCTGCGGGGCGAGGTGGCCGAGCTTGCGGTCGCGCAGCTGGCTGGCCAGCTCAGGCTGCAGCACGCTGTAGGTGCCGGCCGAGCCACAGCACAGGTGGCTCTCGGCACCGGCCAGCCGCACCTCGAAACCGAGCGCGGCCAGGTGCTGCTCGACGCCGCCTCGCAACTGCTGGCCGTGTTGCAAGGTGCAGGGGGGGTGGAAGACCAGACGCCCGTGGGTGGGCAAGGCCGCCAAGCCTGGCTTGCCCATGGCACGACCCAGGCGCGGCGCCAGGGTGGGCACCAGACCAGGCAGCAGCTCGCTCAGGTCTTTGGTCAGATCACTGATGCGCCGGGCCTTGTCGGCATAGGCCGGGTCATGGGCCAGGGCGTGGCCGTACTCCTTGACCGTCACACCGCAGCCCGAGGCGTTCATCACGATGGCCTCCATGGCGCCCTGGCTGGTCAGACCCTCCACCAGCGGCCACCAGGCGTCGATGTTGCGCCGCATGTCGGCCAAGCCGCCGTCATGGTCGTTCAGGTGGGTGCGCAGCGCGCCGCAGCAGCCCGCACTGTCGGCCACCAGGGTCTGGATGCCGGCGGCGTCCAGCACGCGCGCGGTGGCCGCGTTGATGTTGGGCATCATGGCCGGCTGCACGCAGCCCAGCAGCATGAGCACCTTGCGGGGGTGTTCACGCGTGGGCCAACGGTGGGCACGCGCCGGGGCGGGTGCGGGCACCTTGTCGCGCAGCTTGCCCGGTACCAGCGGCCGCAGCGCCTGGCCCAGCTTCATGGCGGGCTTGAACAGCGGCGAGGTCAGGCCCTCCTTGAGCAGCCAGCGCACCGCCTTCTCACCCTTTGGTCGCTCCACCTTGCGCTCGACGATGCGCCGGCCGATGTCCACCAGATGGCCGTACTGCACGCCACTGGGGCAGGTGGTCTCGCAGTTGCGGCAGGTCAGGCAGCGGTCCAGGTGCTGCTGCGTCTTGCGCGTGACTTCGGCACCTTCGAGCACCTGCTTCATCAGGTAGATGCGCCCGCGCGGGCCGTCCAGCTCGTCGCCCAGCAGCTGGTAGGTGGGGCAGGTGGCGGTGCAGAAGCCGCAGTGCACGCACTTGCGCAGGATGGCCTCGGCCTCACGGCCGTCGGGCGTGTCCTTGAACTCGGGGGCGAGAGTGGTTTGCATCGGGGTCGGGCCAGGGCGGGCGTCGCCTCACAGATCGGGGTACTGCCGGCCGCGGTTGAACACGCGGTCGGGGTCGAAGGCGGTCTTCAGGCCGTGGTGGATGCGCGCCAGGGGCTCGCTCAAGGGGCCGAACACGCCGGGCGACTTGTCCTGCGCGCGGTAGAGCGTGGC
>JBILSM010000196.1:0-4259 GCA_044372085.1 Rubrivivax sp. | reverse complement strand
CCAGCCGGCGCGCGTGGTCTACGCCGAGGGCGAGGACGAGCGCGTGCTGCGCGCCGTGCAGGTGGTGCTGGATGAAGGCCTGGCCCAGCCGGTGCTGATCGGCCGGCCCGAGGTGGTGCGGATGCGCATCGAGCGCGCCGGGCTGCGCCTGCAGGCCGGGCGCGACTTCGAGCTGGTGGATCCGGAGAACGACCCGCGCTTTCGCGCCTACTGGGAGACCTACCACCAGCTCATGGGCCGCGAAGGGGTCACGCCCGAGGCGGCCAAGGCCGCCGTGCGGCGCTCCAACACGCTGATCGCCTCGTTGATGGTCAAGCGCGGCGAGGCCCACGCCATGCTGTGCGGGCTGGTAGGCCGCTACGACGCCCACCTGGACCACGTGCGCACGGTCATCGGCCAGCGCGAGGGCACGCATGTGATGGCGGCCATGAACGCGCTGATGCTGGACCAGTTCACCGTCTTCATCACTGACACCTTCGTCAACGAGCAGCCCAGCGCCGAGGAGCTCAGCGAGATCGCGCAGATGGCCGCGGCCGAGGTGCGCCGCTTTGGCCTGACTCCGAAGGTGGGCTTTCTGTCGCATTCGATCTACGGCTCGTCCAACCGCCCGTCGGCGCGCCGCATGCGCGAGGCCCGCAACCTCTTCGTCCGCGCGGCACCGGACATCGAGTGCGACGGCGAGATGCACGGTGATGCCGCGCTCTCAGAAACGGTGCGCCGCTCCTACCTGCCCGACACCACGCTCAGCGGCTCGGCCAACCTGCTGGTGCTGCCCAACATCGACGCCGCCAATATCCTGTTCAATGTGCTGAAGGAGGCCGGCAGCCGCGGTGTCACCGTGGGCCCGATGCTGCTGGGGGCAGCAGCATCGGTGCACATCCTCACGCCGTCATCGACCGTACGGCGCGTGGTCAACATGACGGCGGTGGCGGTGGCCGACGCGGCGGATGTGGCAGCCCGCAATTGAGGCGCTGCGGGCCTGTAACCTCCCGGTAACGCCCTCCGGGACCGGCCCCCGATAATCCGGCGCCAGCGTCACCCCGTGCGCCGGACCCACCCTGGAGTATCTGCATGACCCGCGCCACCAAGATCGTCGCCACCCTAGGCCCGGCGTCGAGCGACCCGCAGGTGCTGGAGAACCTGCTGCGCGCCGGCGTGGACGTGGTGCGCCTGAACTTCAGCCACGGCAAGGCGCAGGACCACATCGACCGCGCCACCCTGGTGCGCGAAACCGCCGCCCGCGTGGGCAAGCCCGTGGCGCTGATGGCCGATCTGCAGGGCCCCAAGATCCGCGTGGGCAAGTTCGTCGATGGCAAGGTGATGCTGGTGGCCGGCCAGCCCTTCGTGCTGGACGCGCAACGCACCGAGCCGGGGGACCTCTCCGCCGTGGGGCTGGACTACAAGGAGCTGCCGCGGGACGTGAAGCCCGGGGACAAGCTGCTGCTCAACGACGGCCTGATCGTGCTGGTGGTGGAGGCGGTGCGCGGCGAGCAGGTGCACACGGTGGTGAAGATCGGCGGCGAGCTGTCCAACAACAAGGGCATCAACAAGGCTGGTGGCGGCCTCACCGCGCCGGCGCTCACCGCCAAGGACATGGAGGACATCAAGACCGCCATGACCTTCCAATGCGAGTACCTGGCGGTGAGCTTTCCCAAGAGCGCCACCGACATGGAGATGGCGCGCCAGCTGGCCAACGTGGCCGGCGAGGCGTACCGCCACAAGCCCGCCATGATCGCCAAGATCGAGCGCAGCGAGGCCATCCCGCAACTGGAGAACATCCTCAAGGCCAGCGACGGCATCATGGTCGCGCGCGGTGACCTGGCCGTGGAGGTGGGCAACGCGGCCGTGCCGGCGCTGCAGAAACGCATGATCCGCATGGCCCGCGAGATGGACAAGGTGGTCATCACCGCCACGCAGATGATGGAGAGCATGATCCTGGCGCCCGTGCCCACACGCGCCGAGGTCAGCGATGTGGCCAACGCCGTGCTGGACGGCACCGACGCCGTGATGCTGAGTGCCGAGACCGCCGCCGGAAAGTACCCGGTGGAGACGGTGGAGCAGATGCACCTCATCGCGCTGGAAGCCGAGCGCGCCGAGGACGTGCAGCTCGACAGCGACTTCGTCAACAAGCAGTTCGGCCGCATCGACCAGAGCATCGCCATGGGCGCGCTGTTCACCGCGCACCACCTGGGCTGCAAGGCCATCATCGCGCTGACGGAGAGCGGCTCCACCGCGCTGTGGATGAGCCGGCACAACATCAAGGTGCCCATCTACGCGCTGACTACCAAGGCGCAGAGCGAACGCAAGATGGCGCTGTACCGCAACGTGCGCCCCATCCTCATGCCCTCGTTCAGCGACCGCGACCAGGCCCTGCAGGCCGCCGAGAAGCTGCTGTGCGAGCGCGGCGTGCTGATGCCCGGCGACACCTACGCCATCACCTGCGGCGAGCCCATGGGCTACCCCGGCGGCACCAACATGCTCAAGGTGTGCCGGGTTGGATGAAGGCGCTCGGCGCGCCGAGGCGCCGTCCACCGCCCTGACCCTCAACCTGCTGGCCCAGGTGGCCTACGGCCTCCTGCTGATGACGGTGTGCCTGCCGTCCATGCCCGTGTGGGGCGAATTGTTCGGCCGTCCGCAGGACGAGGTGCAACTGACCTTCAGCGGCTTCGTGCTGACCTTTGGCCTGCTGCAGCTGGTCTACGGGCCCTTGTCAGACCGCTACGGCCGCCGGGCCATGATCCTGACCGGTCTGGTGGTGGGCGTGGCAGGTTCGGTCCTCGCAGCGCTGGCGCAGAGTCTGCCCCTGCTGGTGGCGGCACGCGTGCTGCAGGGCGCAGGCGCCGCTGCCGGCATGGTGGTGGGCCGGGCCGCGGTGCAGGACCTGTTCCACGGGCCCCAGCGCACGCGCGTGATGGCCTACGTCGGCATGACGCTGGGTCTGTGCCCGCCCACAGGCACCGTGATCGGAGGCCAGATCCACGAGGCGCTGGGCTGGCAGGCCAACTTCGTGCTGTCGGCGGGGCTGGGCGTGGTGCTGCTGGCCGCCGCCTGGTGGGGCCTGCCGCGTCAGGTGCCCCAGGCCCGCGGCACCGACCGTGCCCGGCCGGCCCGCGACAGGCTGGTGGTGCTGTCGGTCCTGGCGGGGATGGGCCAGGCCTACGCGCAGTTGCTGCGCATGCCGGTGTACCTGCTTCACGTGGCCATCCTCGGCCTGACCACGGCCGCCTTCTACATGTTCTTGGCCGCCGCACCGTCGGTGCTGCGCAGCTACGGTGTCGGTCCAGGCGAGGTGGGCTTCTTCATCATGGTGGTGCCGCTGTCCTACATCCTCGGCAACTTCCTCACCAGCCGGCTGGTGCGGCGCTGGGGCGGGCCTCGCCTGATGCGCCTGGGCCAGGGCTTCAGCCTCGCGGGGACCGCCCTGATGCTGACCATGGGCCTGGCGGGCGAGCACTCGGCCTGGGCCTTCGTGCTGCCCCTGCTGTTGCTGGGCATCGGCCACGGCCTGCTGGTGCCGCCCTGCCTGGTGGCCACCGTCGCGCTCGTGCCCACCCTGGCGGGAGCGGCCTCGGGGCTGGCGGGTGTCACCCAGCAGTTGACCGGGGCCTTGGGCGGCTACCTCGTGGGCTGGGTGTCGCACGCCAACCATGTGGGCCTGGCCGCCCTGATGCTGGCAGCCACCATATTGGCTTCGCTGGCGCGCGTGGCCGCGGTCCAGGGTGGCGCGGCCCCCGTGAAGCCCCCCACTCCCTGAGTTCTCCAGCGCCGCGTGCAGCCAGGCTGTGACTTGTCAGTGAGACGGTCTTTTCGCTTCCTAGAATCGGCGCAGTTACAGACCGGTTTCACCTTTCGCCATCGCCCTTCCCGTCGCCCTTCGCGTCGATATATCCAGAGGACACGCCCATGCCACTCGTTTCCATGCGCCAACTGCTCGATCACGCCGCCGAGAACGGCTACGGCATCCCGGCCTTCAACGTCAACAATCTGGAGCAGGTGCAGGCCGTGATGACGGCAGCGGACGAAGTGGGGGCACCGGTGATCCTGCAGGCCAGTGCCGGGGCGCGCAAGTACGCGGGCGAGCACTTCATCAAGCACCTGATCGCGGCAGCGTCCGAGGCCTGGCCGCACATCCCGCTGGTGATGCACCAGGACCACGGCACCAGCCCCAAGGTGTGCGACGGCGCCATCAGCCTGGGCTTTGGCTCGGTGATGATGGACGGCTCGCTGATGGAAGACGGCAAGACGCCGGCGAGCTTTGA
>JBILSM010000195.1:0-4274 GCA_044372085.1 Rubrivivax sp. | reverse complement strand
TGCCGTTGCTGTTGTTGGCCATCCCCTCCGTGGTCATCGGCTACCTGACCATCCAGCCGCTGTTGTTCGGCGACTTCTTCAAGGACGCCATCTTTGTCGATGCCGCACGCCATGGGGCGATGAAGGATCTGGCCTCGCAATTCCATGGCGCCGCAGCCATGGCGGTACACGGCCTGCAGACGTTGCCTTTCTGGCTGGCACTGGCCGGCGTGGTGGTGGCCTGGTGGTTCTACCTGAAGCAGCCTTCCATTCCGGCGGCCATCGGCCGCGCGTTGTCGCCGCTGGTGCGCGTTCTGGAGAACAAGTACTACCTGGACTGGTTCAATGAGCATGTGCTGGCCGCCGGCGCCCGGGCGCTGGGGCGCGGGTTGTGGAAGGGCGGCGATGTGGCGCTGATAGATGGCGCCGTGGTCAATGGATCGGCCCGTGCCGTGGGCGGCTTGTCCGGTCTGGTGCGGCGGGTGCAGACCGGCTTGCTGTACTGGTATGCGCTGGCCATGGTGCTGGGGGTGTTCGGGTTCCTGACCTGGAAGCTGTGGCCGTACCTGTCGACCATGCTGGGCCGTTGAGTTCTGCGGACAGAGCGAACAAGAAGCAAGAGGCGGAGAGAGTTCAATGGGTCTTCTGAGCGTGGCCATCTGGCTGCCGGTGGCGGTGGGCGCACTGCTGCTCGCGGCGGGCCGGGACGAGCACGCGAAGGTCGTGCGATGGGTGGGCCTGCTGGGCTCCATCGCGGCGTTCCTCGTGACCATTCCTCTGGCCACGGGTTTTGACCTGTCCACGCCCGCCATGCAGTTCGTCGAGAGGCTGCCGTGGATCGACCGATTCAACGTGCACTACCACCTGGGGGTGGACGGCATCTCGGTGTGGTTCGTGCTGCTGACAGCCTTCATCACCATCATCGTGGTGATCGCAGGCTGGGAGGTCATCACCGAGCGCGTGAACCAGTACATGGGCGCGTTCCTCATCCTTTCGGGTTTGATGGTCGGCGTGTTCTCCGCCCTGGACGGCCTGCTGTTCTACGTGTTCTTCGAGGCCACGCTGATCCCGATGTACATCATCATCGGCGTGTGGGGCGGCCCGCGCCGGGTCTACGCGGCCTTCAAGTTCTTCCTCTACACGCTGCTGGGCTCGCTGCTGATGCTGGTGGCCCTGGTCTACCTGTACTTCAAGTCGGGTGGCAGCTTCGACATCCAGGCCTGGCACAGGCTGCCCTTGCCGCTGGATGCGCAGACCTTGCTGTTCTTCGCTTTCTTCGCGGCCTTCTCGGTCAAGGTACCGATGTGGCCGGTGCACACCTGGCTGCCTGACGCCCACGTGGAGGCGCCCACGGGCGGCTCGGTGGTGCTGGCGGCCATCATGCTGAAGCTGGGCGCCTACGGCTTCCTGCGCTTTTCCATGCCCATTGCGCCTGACGCCAGCCGCGAGTGGGCCTGGTTCATGATCGCGCTGTCGCTGATTGCCGTGGTCTACATCGGCCTGGTGGCGCTGGTGCAGCAGGACATGAAGAAGCTGGTGGCCTACTCGTCCATCGCCCACATGGGTTTCGTGACCCTGGGCTTCTTCATCTTCAACGAACTGGGTGTCAGCGGCGGCCTGGTGCAGATGATCAGCCACGGCTTTGTCTCCGGCGCGATGTTCCTGTGCATCGGCGTGCTGTACGACCGCGTGCATTCGCGTGAGATCGCGGCCTACGGTGGCGTGGCCAACACCATGCCCAAGTTCGCGGCCTTTGCGGTGCTGTTCTCCATGGCCAACTGCGGCCTGCCCGGCACGGCTGGGTTTGTGGGCGAGTGGATGGTGATCCTGGGCGCCGTCAAGGCCAACTTCTGGGTGGGCGCGGCGGCTGCCACGGCGCTGATCTTCGGTGCGGCCTATTCGCTGTGGATGATCAAGCGGGTGTACTTCGGCGATGTCGCCAACGACAACGTCCGCACGCTGGAAGACCTGAATGCGCGCGAGTTCACCATGCTGGCCGTGCTGGCCGTGGCCGTGCTGGCCATGGGCCTGTACCCCAAGCCCTTCACCGACGTCATGCACGTCTCCGTCACCGAGCTGCTCAAGCACGTGGCGCAAAGCAAGCTGCCCTGAGGCACCCCCTGTCCATGAACGCGATGAACTGGCTCGTCGTCTATCCCGAAATCGTGCTGCTGGCCATGGCCTGCCTGGTGGCCGTGGTGGACCTGTGGGTGACTGACCCGGCCCGGCGGCTGACCTTCTGGCTGACCCAGGGCACTATGCTGTTTGTCGGGGCCATGCACCTGCTCTACGCCCAGTCCGGCGCCACGCTGTACGGCATGAACGGCATGGTGGTGACCGATCCCATGGGTCACCTTCTGGCCTTCTTCGGCTGCCTTGCCATGGCCGTCACGGTGGCCTACGCCCAGCCCTACCTGGCCTCGCGCGACATGCTCAAGGGCGAGTTCTTCACCTTGTCGCTGTTTGTCCTGCTCGGCATTTCCGTCATGTGCTCGGCCAACCACTTCCTGGTGGTCTATCTGGGCCTGGAAGTCATGAGCCTGTCCCTGTACGCGCTGACCGCGCTGCGCCGCGACCATGGCCGCAGCACCGAGGCGGCCATGAAGTACTTCGTGCTGGGGGCACTGGCCAGCGGCTTCCTGCTGTACGGGCTGTCCATGCTGTACGGCGCCACGGGCACGCTGGAGATTCCCAAGGTGTTCGAGCAGATTGCCGCGGGTCGCATCAACCGCGAGGTGCTCGTGCTCGGCGTGGTGTTCGTCGTGTCGGGTCTGGCCTTCAAGCTGGGGGCGGTGCCCTTCCACATGTGGGTGCCCGACGTCTATCACGGGGCTCCCACGGCCGTGACGCTGATGATCGGTGGCGCGCCGAAGCTGGCGGCTTTTGCCATCACCATCCGGTTGCTGGTGGAAGGCTTGCTGGGCCTGGCGGTCGATTGGCAACAGATGTTCATCGTGCTGGCCGTGGCGTCGCTGGCCGTGGGCAACCTGGCGGCCATCGCCCAGAGCAACCTCAAGCGCATGCTGGCCTACTCCACCATCGCGCAGATGGGCTTTCTGCTGCTGGGCTTGAGCGCCGGCGTGGTCAGCGGCAACACGCTGTCGGCGGCCAACGCGTACAGCTCGGCCATGTTCTACGTGGTCACCTATGTGCTGACGACCTTGGGCACCTTCGGCTTGATCATGTTCCTGTCGCGCGAGGGCTTCGAAAGCGAAGAGGTGTCCGACCTGGCCGGTCTGGCCCGGCGCCGGCCCTGGCTGGCCGGCGTGATGTCGGTGTTCATGTTCTCTCTGGCAGGCATTCCGCCGATGGTGGGCTTCTTTGCCAAGCTGGCCGTCATCCAGGCCTTGGTCACCACCAACGTCACGCTGTACATCGTGCTGGCGGTGGTGGCGGTGGTGTTCTCCCTGGTGGGCGCCTTCTACTACCTGCGCGTGGTGAAGGTGATGTACTTCGACGAACCCGCGGACACCACGCCCATCGTGCAGGGCGCGGGCATTGGCGCGCTGCTGGCGCTCAATGGCGCGGCCGTGCTGCTGCTCGGGCCCTTCTCCGGAGGATTGCTGGGCCTGTGCCGCGACGCCATCGTCAAGGCGCTCGCCTCCTGAACATCAACCAGGAGCCTGTCTTGGCCCCGAGCGAAGCGGGCGGCACGGGCGCTGTGGCTGGCACAGCCGATACAGCCTGTACGGCCGATGCAGCCGATACAGCTGATATGCCTGACAAAGGCCTGCGGGAGACGCTTCAGCAAGCGCACACGCTGCTGCAGGGCGGTTTCCTCACGGTGCGGCGTGACACCGTGGGCCTGCCTGATGGCACTTCGGCCACGCGCGAATTCGTGGTGCACCCCGGCGCCGTGGCGGTGGTACCCGTGCTCGATGACGGGCGCGTGGTGATGGTGCGCCAGTTCCGTTACCCCCTGGGCCAGGTGCTGCTGGAATTCCCCGCCGGCAAGATCGACCCTGGCGAGCCGGTGTGGCACTGTGCCCGGCGCGAGCTGCGCGAGGAAACCGGCTACACCGCGCGCGAATGGGCGCGCGCCTGCCGCATCCACAACGCCGCGGCCTATTCCACCGAAGGCATCGAGATCTGGATGGCCCGTGGCCTGGAGCCCGGCCCGCAAGCGCTGGATGCCGGCGAGTTCCTTGAAGTGGTGGCCATGACGGAAGACGAACTCGACCGCCTGGCCCAGGCCGGCGAACTCACCGACGTCAAGACCCTGGTGGGCCTGCAATGGCTGCGGCAGTGGCGCCGGGGCGAGTGGTCTCTGTCCTGGCAGCCGCCCCCCGAAAGCT
>JBILSM010000194.1:0-4298 GCA_044372085.1 Rubrivivax sp. | reverse complement strand
GTGCGGGCGTCGGTCTTTTGGGCATAGCGCGCTTTCGATTCGTCGTAGCCACCGGGGCGGCCTTCGTAGATCACGCCCTTGGAGTCGCACACAAAAATATTTTCGACCTTCACGCCCAAGCCCACCATCACGTCCAGGCAGGCGATGGACGCAGCGCCTGCGCCCGACACGGCCAGCTTGATGCTGCCGATGTCCTTGCTCACCAGCTCCAGGCCGTTGAGCATGGCGGCAGAGGCGATGATGGCGGTGCCGTGCTGGTCGTCGTGGAAGACCGGGATGTTCATGCGCTCGCGCAGCTTCTTCTCGATGTAGAAGCATTCCGGCGCCTTGATGTCCTCGAGGTTGATGCCGCCCAGCGTGGGCTCGAGCGCCGCGATGATCTCCACCAGCTTGTCCGGGTCTTTCTCGGCCAGTTCGATGTCGAAGACGTCGATGCCGGCGAATTTCTTGAACAGGCAGCCCTTGCCCTCCATCACCGGCTTGCCCGCCAGCGGGCCGATGTCGCCCAGGCCCAGCACCGCGGTGCCGTTGGTGATGACGCCCACCAGGTTGCCGCGCGAGGTGTACTCGGCCGCCAGCGTCGGATCCTGCTCGATGGCCAGGCAGGCATAGGCCACCCCAGGGCTGTAGGCCAGCGACAGGTCGCGCTGGTTGGACAGCGGCTTGGTCGGCGTGACCGAGATCTTGCCGCGCGTGGGCGTGCGGTGGTACTCCAGCGCAGCGTCGCGCAGGGCCTTCTCGGCCGGGGTCAGTTCGGGCTTCATACGGTCTCCTCGTCGCCTGCCGTCGTCGCGGCTGAAGGCGCAGATTACGCCCGAAAGCCGTACAGGATCAGGAGGAGAACCCGAATCAGTTTGAACTGTAGCGTATGCAATCGGCCTGGATGCAGCGGGCGGTTCAACCCGCCGCGCGGCGCGCCAGGATCTCGAACGCTGGCAGGGTCTTGCCTTCCAGCACCTCGAGGAAGGCGCCGCCGCCGGTGGAGATGTAGCCGATGTCGGCCTCGATGCCGTACTTGGCGATCGCCGCCAAGGTGTCGCCACCGCCGGCGATGCTGAAGGCCGCGCTGGCCGCCACGGCGCGCGCCACGGTCTCGGTGCCGTGGGCAAAGGCGTCGAACTCGAACACGCCCACCGGGCCGTTCCAGACGATGGTGCCTGCGGCCATCAGCTTGTCGGCCAGTATCTGCGCCGTCTTGGGGCCGATGTCCAGGATCAGATCGTCATCGGCCACCTCGGTGGCGGCCTTGACCGTGGCCGGCGCGTCCGCAGCGAAGGTCTTGGCGCACACCACGTCCACGGGAATGGGCACGTCGGCGCCACGCGCGGCCATGGCGGCTATCACGGCCTTGGCCTCGCCTACCAGATCCGGCTCGGCCAGGCTCTTGCCGATCTTCAGCCCGGCGGCGAGCATGAAGGTGTTGGCGATGCCGCCCCCCACCACCAGGCCGTCCACGTTGCGAGCCAGGCTTTGCAGGATGGTGAGCTTGGTGGAGACCTTGCTGCCGGCCACGATGGCCACCAAGGGGCGCTTGGGCGCAGCCAGAGCCTTGGTGATGGCGTCGATCTCGGCGGCCAGCAGCGGGCCGGCGCAGGCCACGGGGGCGAACTGCGCGATGCCGTAGGTGGAGGCCTCGGCGCGGTGCGCGGTGCCGAAGGCGTCGTGCACGAAGATGTCGCACAGCGCGGCCATCTTGCGCGCCAGCGCCTCGTCGTTCTTCTTTTCGCCCTTGTTCAGGCGGCAGTTCTCCAGCATCACCACCTGGCCTGCAGCCACGTCCACACCATCCACCCAACCGCTCTTCAGCGCCACCTCGCGGCCCAGCAGTTCACCCAGCCGCGCTGCTACCGGCGCCAGCGAATCCTCGGGCTTGAAGGCGCCCTCGGTGGGGCGGCCCAGGTGCGAGGTGACCATCACCGCCGCGCCGGCGTTGAGTGCCATCTCGATGCAGGGCACCGAGGCGCGGATGCGCGTGTCCTCGGTGATGCGGCCGGCATCGTCCTGCGGCACGTTCAGGTCGGCGCGGATGAAGACGCGCTTGCCAGGCACACGGCCAGCAGCGACGAGATCGGCGAAACGGATGACGTTCATGGGGAGCCCGGGGCAAGTCTGATGGAAACCTGAAATTGTAGGAACCGGGCCTCACCAGCCCAGGCCCACGCGCAAGGGCATGTACACCGCCATGCCCGCCACGATGGTGCCCAGGATGCCGCGCCGCCAGAAGAACCAGGCCAGGCCTGCCGCGGCCGCCCACAGGCGCGCATCGCGCCAGGTGGAGACCAACTCGCCCTGCACCAGCACGATCTCGGGCACCACCACGGCCATCAGCGCAGCCAGCGGGGCAAAGCGCAGACCGTCCTTCAGGCGCTCGGGAAAAGGCAACTCGCGTGACGACAGGAAGAAGAAGCCGCGCGTCAGCACGGTGATCAATGTCAGCCCCAGCACGGCCAGCAGGCCCTCCAGCAGGCTCATGAGCGCATCTCCTGCTGGCGCGCCTGCTGCAGCAGCAGGCCCATGGCCACCGCGGCTGCGATGGCCACCACGATGTTGAGCTTGAGCGGCAGCGCATAGGCCGCCACCGAGGCGCAAGCCGCCACGCCTGCCGCCACCCAGGAGGCGCGGTCGGTCAGCATGGAGCAGGTCAGGGCCAGCAGCGCGATGTGACCGGCAAAGCCCAGCCCCCACTCGGTGGGCACGCTGCCGCCCAGCCATAAGCCGAGCAGCGACGACAGTTGCCAGGACAGCCAGTTGGTGCCGGCCCCGCCCCAGAAGTAGGGCCACTGCGCAGGCTCGGGCACAGGCTTGGGAAACCGGCGCATGAACAGCACGTAGTTCAGGTCGGCCGTGAAGTAGGCCATGCACCAGCGCTGCGCCGGCCGGTAGCCGTGCACGTAGGGACGCCAGGCCGCGCTCAGGATGATGAAGCGCAGGTTGACGCACAAGGCGGTGGCCCACACCACCCACAGCGGGGCACCTGAAGCAATGAGCGGCATGGTGGCCAACTGGGCCGAGCCAGCAAACACCATCAGCGACATCAGCACCGCCACCGTCATGTCCATGCCGCTCTTGGCCATGGCCACGCCGGTCACCAGGCCCCAGGCGGCAATGCCCACGGCAATGCCGGTCATGTCATGCGCACCACGGCGGAACTCCGGGTCACGCCACAGAGGGATGCGGGTGGGGTGCCCGGTATCCGGGTTGGGTGGAGGGTCGGCAGCAGCGGTCACAGCCGCTGATTGTCTCCCGAGGGGTCTCCTGGGACGGTGCTCAGGGATCCTCTCGGGGGCCTCTCAGGGCTTGGCGGCCTTGGCCTCTTCGCCAGACTTGGCCAGGCCGGAGGACGGGGCCACCTGCGGGGAAACGGTGTCGACCTTGTTCTCTCGCATGTAGTCGTTCATCTCGCGCCAACCCGCAAACACCGCCGCCTTGTCGGCCTTGCGGTTCATGGAGTAGCAGTCTTCCAGGGCTCGGCCCGCGTGGCGGCAGGCCCCGCCGATGGCCTTGCCTTCGGCCTCGCGGCGGGCGGACATGGACGACGCGGACTCCACGCCCAGCATGTCGCAACCCATCAGGGTCACGAGCACCCCCGCGCCCAGCAGGGCACGCGGCAGGAAAGGTCGGGACATCGTTCGGTTCATGACAACACCTCTTCGGGTTATCGGTCCGCAAGCGCGGCAACTTGAGCAGCGTCCGCGCGTCCACCTCGGGCGCAGGCTGCGCAGACCGATCTTTCGTACCTTACCGCACCGGGTCCGCTGCGGGCGGGCCCTCCAGCGCTTTCCCCACTTCCCACCCGGGCAAACCGTGGCCTTGCGCAAAGGCGCTGGCGGCCTGACGGCGCCCGCCTGGACGTTGCAACTCCAGCAACTCCAGAACCGTGGCCTCGCCGCAGGCCACCGCCAGGCGGCCCTTGCCTGCATCGATCACCGTCGCAGGGCGCGGCGCGGGCGTGCGGTCAGGCCACGGCATCGGCGCGGCCCGCCAGAGTTTCACCACGCCGCCGCCGCAGTGGAAGCTCGCCCCAGGGAAGGGGTCGAAGGCGCGCACCCGGCGCTCGATCATCGGGGCCGGCAGGCGCCAATCGATCAGCGCTTCGGACTTCTCGATCTTGCGGGCATAGGTCACGCCCTCGGCTGGCTGGGCTACAGCGCGCAGCGGGCCTGACGCCAGAGCCCGCAGGGCCTGCACGATCAGCCGTCCGCCGAGGGCGGCGAGCCTGTCATGCAGGGTCGCCGTGGTGTCCTGTGCCCCGATGGGCTCTTGCGCTTGCAGCAGCATGGGGCCGGTGTCGAGGCCGG
>JBILSM010000019.1:0-40800 GCA_044372085.1 Rubrivivax sp. | reverse complement strand
ATCCACCGATCTGGTGCGGGCCGTCACCCCCTTGGCCGGCCGCGAGGACTCCGCCGCCGCCGGACAGCGACTGGCGGCCCAGCTTCAACGCCCCGGATTGCGGGCGGTGCTGGTCTTCAGCGAGGGTTTTCAGGTCAACGGCACGGCACTGGTGGGAGCCCTGACCCGCCACCTGCCGCCTGGCGTGGGCTTGTCCGGTGGCCTTGCAGGCGACGGTGACCGCTTTGGCAGCACCTGGGTCTGGGATGGTCGCAGGGCACTGGACCGCAGCGTCGTGGCCGTCGGCCTGTGCGGCAGCCACATCCAGGTGGGTCTGGGCAGCGAGGGCGGGTGGGCCGATTTTGGGCCGGAGCGCCGCATCACTCGTGCGCAGGGCCAGGTGTTGTACGAGCTGGACGACCGGCCTGCGTTGGACCTGTACAAGGACTACCTTGGCGACCTTGCCGCGAGTCTGCCCGCCTCCGCCCTGCGTTTTCCGCTGTCGGTGCGGCGCGACGCAACTGATGGTGAGGCCGTGGTGCGCACCATCCTGGGCGTGGACGAAGTGAGCCGCGCGCTGATCTTCGCGGGGGACATTCCGCAGGGTGGCACGGCCCGGCTGATGCGGGTCAACCACCTGAACCTCATCGAAAGTGGCGGGCTGGCCCTGACTGCTGCGGCTCAGGAAGCCAGTCCCCAGGGGCCGGCTCTTTGTCTGTCGGTCAGCTGCGTCGGGCGCCGTCTGGTGCTGGGCGAGCACACCGAAGAGGAGCTGGAGCTTGTGTCTCAAAGGCTACCGCTCGGCAGCGCCCAAGTGGGTTTCTATTCCTACGGCGAGATCTCGCCAGCGGGGGGGCGGTGCAGCCGGTTGCACAATCAAACCATGACGGTGTCCGTGCTGTGGGAGCGCCCGGACTGAAAAGGGCCAGTGGCTGCCTCCACGCCCGATCGGAGAAGAGTTTGCAAGTCTTGCGCAATGCTGTACGGAGAACGCTGAATGTCTGAAGGTGTTGAGGCTGCGCACCCGCTGATGCGCAGGCAGCTTCGGCGCCTGGGCCTTGACCTTCAGTCCGTACCTGACCTGCAGGGCTGGAAGGCTTTCGTTGACCGCGTGTCGCGCGCTTATGGCGAAGCCGACCAGGACCGTTATCTCATGGAGCGGTCGCAGTCCCTGGCTTCGCAAGAGATGGCCACACTCAACCAGGCCCTGCGGCATGAGCGCGACTTGCTGGAGAACCGCGTGGCTGAGCGCACCGAGGCTCTGCGGCGCAGCGAGGGACGCCTTGCGAGTCTGGTGTCGTTGTCCTCCGACTGGATCTGGGAGCAGGACACGCAGGGCCGGCTGACCTACCTCTCCGAAGGCGCCATGGTCGCTATGGGTCTGCCCGCGGCGACCTTGCTCGGGCGCAGGGCGCAGGAGCTGGACGGCTTCGAGTGCGATGACAAGACGGTTCAGCGCTATCTGCAGGCTTGCGCGCAGCGCCAGGCCTTCCGTGATGTCGTTCACGGGGTGCGCATCGCGGACGGCAGCTCACGTTTCGTCAGCATCAGCGGCGAGCCGGTCTTCGATGCGCAGGGCGTCTTCTTGGGCTATCGCGGCGTGGGCACCGATGTCACGGCCGCCACGCTGGCATCGCGGCAGTTGACCATGATGGCGCGTTTTGACGTGCTCACCGGGCTTCCGAACCGCGCACAGTTCATCGAGGAACTCGATCGCGCTGTCGCCCGCGCCCGTCGCGCCGAGGGTCATTTCGGTCTGTGCTTCATCGACCTGGACGGCTTCAAGCAGGTCAACGACCTGCACGGCCACGCCGCAGGTGACGAAGTGCTGCGTGTGACGGCCGCGCGCTTGCGTGAGCAGCTGCGGCAAAGTGACTTCGTGGCGCGGCTGGGCGGGGACGAGTTTGTCGCTCTGTTGCCGGGCAAGTCCAGCCCGCCGGGGCTGGCGCTTGCGGGAGACAAGATGCTGCAAGCTATCGGGCAGCCCATCGGCTTTGAGGGGCGGCAGCTTCATGTCCAAGGCAGTATTGGTATCGCGCTGTACCCCGAAGACAGCACCGACGCCCACCACCTGGTGGAGCAAGCCGATGCCGCCATGTACCTGGCCAAGCAGGAGGGCAAGAACCAGGTGCGCTTCTACACCGGCGAGCTGGCCCGCAACGTGGCCCGGCACTTCGCCATGGAGCTGGATCTGCGCCAGAGCTTTGCAGCCGGGGGGCTGGAGCTTCATTTCCAGCCCCGCATTGAGCTCGCCTCCGGCCGCATGTCGGGCGTGGAGGCGCTGGTGCGTTGGGAGCACCCCCAGCGCGGGCCGGTGCTGCCGGAGGAATTCGTGGTGCTCGCCGAAGAACGCGGACTCATCCTGCAACTGGGCCGCTGGGTGCTGGACACGGTCTGTCGGCAACTGCGGCGCTGGCGTGACGCAGGCCTGCGGCCTCCGCGGTGCTCCATCAACCTGTCGGCGCATCAGTTGGTCAGCGATGCCATCTTTTCCGACGTCTGCCACGCGCTGGAGAGGCACGGTATTGAAGGCTCCGCGCTCGAGCTGGAGCTCACCGAATCCGTGATCACGGCCCAGCATGGGCGGGCCGACGCCGTGTTGTCGCGGTTGCAGGCGCTGGGTGTGAACCTGGCTATCGACGACTTCGGCACCGGCACTTCGTCGCTGTCGCTCATGAACCGGTTGCCGGCGCAGTCGCTCAAGGTGGACCGTTCCTTCGTCGGCCGACTGCCCGACGACGATGCGATGAGTGTGACCCGCGGTGCCATAGCCCTGGCCCACGGCCTGGGCATGCGCGCGGTGGCCGAGGGTGTGGAGTCAGCTGCGCAACTGCAGACGCTCAAGGAACTGGGCTGCGATGACGCTCAGGGCTTTCTATTGGGCCGGCCATTGCCGGCCGACGCTTTCGCCACACACCTGCGCGGCTGACGCGCCTTCAGCTCAGCACCGCCGCCATGGCCTGCGCCGTGCGCTCCACATTGCCGGTGTTCAGCCCGGCCACGCACATGCGGCCTGAGCGCACCAGGTACACGCCGAACTCCTCGCGCAGGCGGTCCACCTGCGCCGCGCTCAAGCCGGTATAGCTGAACATGCCCCGCTGCGTCAGGAAGTAGCCGAAGTCGCGTGCGGGCAGGCGCGCACTGAGCACCCCATGCAGGGACCTGCGCATCGCCAGGATGCGCTCGCGCATGGCGGCCACGTCCGACTCCCACGATGTCCGCAGGGACGGGTCGGTCAGCACACGGCTGATGATGCCAGCCGCGTGGATGGCGGGGCTCGAGTAGTTGCGCCGCACCGTGGCCTTCATCTGCCCGAGCACCCGTTCGGCCTGGCCTGCATTGGCGCACACCACGCTGAGTGCTCCGGCGCGCTCGCCGTACACGCTCATGCTCTTGGAGAACGAGTTGGCCACGAAGAAGCTCAGGCCTGCCGAGGCCAGGGCGCGCACGGCAAAGGCGTCTTCCTGGATGCCGTCACCGTAGCCCTGGTAGGCCAGGTCCAGATAGGGCAGCAGTTCACGCTCGCGCAGCACTGGGATCAGCGCCTCCCACTGCGCCTGGGTCAGGTCGACGCCCGTGGGGTTGTGGCAGCAGGCGTGCAGCAGCACCACGCTGCGCGCAGGCAGGCCGCGCAGCGTCTGCAGCATGGCGTCGAACTTCAGCCCGCCCGTGGCGGCGTCGTAGTACGGGTAGGTGTGCACCGTGACGCCGGCGCCTTCGAACATGGCGCGGTGGTTGTCCCAGGTGGGGTCGCTCACCCACAAGGCGCTGCCGGGGAACCAGCGCTTGAGGAAATCAGCTCCCACTTTCAGGCCGCCGCTGGAACCCACGGTCTGCAGCGTGGCCACGCGGCCACTGGTCACGGCCTCATGGTCGGCGCCGAACAGCAGCTTCTGCACCGCCGAGCGCGCCGCGGCCGCGCCTTCGATGGGCAGGTAGGACTTGGGCGCGCTGTCGGCCAGCATCTGCGCCTCCGCCTGGCGCACGCAGTCCAGCACCGGGATGCGCCCCGCGTCGTCAAAGTAGATGCCGATGGACAGATTGATCTTGCCCGGTCGGGGGTCGGCCTGGAAGGCCTCGTTCAGGCTGAGGATCGGGTCGCCAGCGTAGGGCTCAAGGTGTTGGAACATGGTCGGTTGGGATTGGACGGGAAGGTGTACCGGCAGCTTGGGGCAGGCCCAGAGCTGGAAATGGCTAAGCCGACATCGTAGCTGTGGCAATGTTCACATTCAGTTTCCGTACGTTCTGCCGAAAAACACTTAAGCTGGGTACCGGCCTTTAGTGTGTCTTCGTCTTGTCAGGTCGTGGGGGGCTTGGAAGATGGTGTGTACGCAAGAGGGACGATGCACCTTGCCTGGAACGCCTTCAGGCAGGGCAATCCAGGCGGTCTGTAGCGATTACGCGGTCATTCATGCCAGTTTCACATTCGGTAGCGTTGCTGGGATTCGGGCCCTTCGAGCGCAGCGCGCTGTCTTCGGCATTCCAAATGTCGATGCTGCGCGAGGTGGGCTATCGCCTCGTGGAACGGCTGGAAGACAGCCGCTTCGCCGTCGTGGACGCTGATGGACCCGAGGCTTTCGATGCTGTAAGCGGGGGTCGCAACCTGGAGGATGCAGTCTTCGTGGGTGCACAGGCGCCTGCTGGCGCTCGGTCATGGCTGATGCGGCCCTTGGACGCGGCGCGGGTGCTGCAGGAGCTTGATCTGATGGCTGCGCGCACCATGCTCGAGAAATCGGACGAAAAGACACGCTCGACCACCCTCACGGGTTGGCCGCTGCCCGCCATGCGGGTATTGTCGGCGGGCGGGCTTCCCGTGCCCTCCGATGCCCTGGGCCGCCGCCTGGGCGATGCCTTGGGCGCCACGCCACGACCGGGGCGTTCAGACCGCAGGTCTTGAGGCGCGGCTGAAACCGAACCCCTGGACGGGGTCCGTTCGGTTAGCGTGGTGCCGGCGCCTCAGCGCCGCCAGGCGGCCAGCAGCGAGGCGCCCACGATCAGCATGCCTCCCAGTGCCAGGGACCAGCTCATGGAACCTGCCCCCAGGGCCACGGCCGAGCCTGAGGCGAACAGCACCTCGCTGACCATGATCACCGCGGTGGCGTTCGCCGGCAAGCGGGCGGTGCCGTACTGAAGGGCCAGGTTGCCCACCAGGAACACCGCAGCCAGGGCAAGCAGGCCCGCCACCCAGCCCGCTGCTGGAGAGGGAGGCCAGGGCACTGTCCCCATCCCTGCCAGCCACAGCGCAGCCAACAAGGACACCAGCGCGCCGCCGGCGAACATCGCCAGCGCCCGGGCCCCTTCGGGCCTGTGGGCTTCCCGGCGCAGCATCACGTTGTTCAAGGCAAAGGCGAAGCCGCCCAGCAGCGCCAGCGCCTCCGCCGTGGAGGTGGGTACCGGCCAGCCCGAGCCGTCGGCCGGCCACAGCACGACGGCCGCCCCCCCCAGCGCCAGGCCCACCCGAAGGGCAGCCAGCGCTGTCAGGCGTTCGCCCAGCAACACCCGCGCCAGCAGCACGGCCCACAGCGGCATCAGGTAGAAGAGCAGCACCACGCGCACCACGTCTCCGATGGTGACTGCGGTGTTGAACGAGGCGTTGGTGGCACCTGCAGCCAGTACCAGCCACCACAGGGAGCGTGTGCGCCATAGTTGACCCCATGACTGGGGGCGCCACACGCTGATGAGCAACACCGCCACGGCGTACACCAGCACGGTGGCCCACAGCGGGTGCAGACCCCGCTCCTGCAGCCAGCGGAAGGGCCACCAGGAGACGCCCCAGGTGAAGGCGTTGAAGGTCAGGGCAAGCGCTGCGAGGCCCGCCTGCGGCGCCACCATACCCATCCCAAGGCCAGGGCACCGACACCCAGCAAGACAAAGATGCCGATCTGGAACTGGTGCAGCACCTTGAACATCCAGTCGCGATTGAGAGCGCCGAAGTAGCCCAGGTAGATCCAGATGGGCACGCTCACCAGCGCGGCCAGGCCATCCATCACAAACCAGGTCGTGAACGACACCCGGCGTGACATGCCGGCCGAAAAGAACACTGGCGTGCGCAGACCGGGCAGGAACCGCGCCACGAACATCACCCACTTGCCGTACTTCTGGAAGGCCTGCTGGGACTTTTCGAAGCGTTCGGGCGTCAAGACCCTGCGAAAGCCCGGCAAGGTCTGCACCCGCTGCCCGTAAACCCGTCCCAGGGTGAACATCAGGCCGTCGCCGATCAGCACGCCGGCCATGCCGACGGCGAACATCACGTGGGGGTTGGCGTAGCCCAGCCCGGCAATCACGCCGCCGGTGACCAGGGTCACATCCTCGGGCACAGGCACGCCGAAACCACAGATCAGCAACATCACGAACACGGCGATGTAGCCGTACTCGGTGAAGATGGGCATCAGGAAATTGAAGACTTCCATGCGAGTCCGCAACGGGGTGGGGCCGCACGGGGTGACGACCGGAGCGGGTTTATAGCATTGGCCTTGCTGCGCGATAGGATGCCCTGACCATGCCCCGTCCTATTGAAGCCTTCATTCATGTTGACGCCTTGAGGCACAACCTGGCCCGCGCCCAGGCGGCGGCTCCGGATGCCCGCGTGTGGGCGGTCGTGAAGGCCAACGCCTACGGCCATGGCGTCGAGCGGGTCTTCGACGGCCTGCGTGGGGCCGACGGCTTTGCTCTGCTGGACCTGGCCGAGGCCGAGCGCGTGCGGGCGCTGGGCTGGCGCGGCCCCATCCTGCTGCTGGAGGGCGTGTTCGAGCCGCGTGACCTGGAGTTGTGCTCGCGCCTGGGGTTGTGGCATGCGGTGCATTGCGCAGAGCAGATTGATTGGCTCAGCCGCCACAAGACGCAGCAGCCCCACCGCGTGTTCCTGAAGATGAACAGCGGCATGAACCGCCTGGGCTTCACGCCTGAGGCCTTTCGCAGCGCCTGGGCGAGGCTGAACGCCTTGCCGCAGGTGGACGAGATTTCGCTCATGACGCACTTCTCGGACGCCGACGGCCCGCGCGGCATTGCCCACCAGGTGGCCGCCTTCGAAGAGGCCACGCGTGACCTGCCCGGCGAGCGCAGCCTGTCGAACTCGGCGGCCACGCTGCGCTACGGTGCGCAGCCCGGGCAGCAGCCGCAGCCGCCCTTGCGCAACGACTGGGTGCGCGCAGGCATCCTGTCCTACGGCTCTGCGCCCGACTTCCCTGAGCGCAGCATCGATGACTGGGGCCTGCGCCCAGCCATGACCTTGCGCACGCGCCTGATCGGCGTGCAGTCGCTGCGCGCTGGCGACACGGTGGGCTACGGCAGCACCTACCGTGCCGAGCGGCCGATGCGCATCGGCATCGCCGCCTGCGGCTATGCCGACGGCTACCCTCGCCACGCCGGTACGGGCACGCCAGTGCTGGTGGACGGGGTGCGCTGCAGCACCGTGGGCCGGGTGTCGATGGACATGCTGGCGGTGGACCTCACGCCCGTGCCCGGTGCCGGCCACGGCAGCGAGGTCACGCTCTGGGGCGAAGGCCCGGGCGGCAGCCGGCTGGCCATCGACGATGTGGCGCAGGCGGCGGGCACCATCGGCTATGAGCTGATGTGCGCCCTGGCGCAGCGCGTGCCGGTGCGGGTGCTGGAAGGGGCCGCCTGAGGCCATGACGCTGCTGCGCCACCCCCGTGTCGACCCCGATGAGGTGGAGTTCGCGGCCATCCGCGCCCAGGGCGCGGGCGGGCAGAACGTCAACAAGGTGTCCAGCGCGGCGCACCTGCGATTTGATGTTCGCGCTTCTTCGCTTCCGCTGGACGTGAAGGCCCGGTTGCTCGAATTGCAGGATCATCGTCTGACGGCCGAGGGCGTGGTGGTGATCAAGGCCCAGGAACACCGCAGCCTGGCCATGAACCGCGAGGCCGCCCTGGCCCGCCTGCAGGCCCTGGTGGACCAGGCGGCCCACCCGCCCATTCCACGCAAGCCCACCCGGCCCACGCGCGCCTCGGTGCAACGCCGCATCGAGGGCAAGGCGCGGCGCGGGGCGGTCAAGGCGATGCGGGGAAGGGTCGCGGGGGATTGAGCCGCAGCAAAGCGATTGCTGGTCAGCGCCCGGTTGCCCTGATGACGTGGGGCTGCACCCACACGGATGGACCCCATGCCTTGCGATTAACACATAATATGTGCGCACAGGAGGTCATGATGAATATCACGCTGTCCGTTGACGAACGCGTTGCCGAGCAGGCGCGAGCTGCCGCCGCCACCATGGGCAAGAGCCTCAACCAGGCTGTTCGGGACTACCTTGAGCAACTGGCTGGCCGACAGCAAGTGGCAGCGGAAGTCGAAGCGTTCGAGAAGTCTGCGCTGGAAACCCCCGGACGCCTGAAAGGTTGGCGATTCGACCGCGACGAGGCCAACCGCCGTGCGTAGCCTGCTGGACACCAACGTCCTGATCTATGCGGACGCTGCAGACGAGCCGGCCAAGCAGCGCCAGGCGGTGGGCCTTATCAGCGAGCTGCGCCGCACCGGGGACGCGGTGTTGTCCACCCAGGTGTTGCAGGAATACGTGAACGTGGCCCTGCGCAAGTTGCGCCTGCCGCCGGCCCTCATCCGCGAGCGGCTCGCCTTCTACAGGCGCTTCGATCTGGTGGTTACCTCACCCGACTTGATTGCAGCCGCACTGGACCTGCACGTGCTGCGCAGCATCTCGTTCTACGACGCGCTCGTCGTCCAGGCCGCCGCCGCGGGTGGTTGTCAGCGTGTCTTGAGTGAGGACCTGCAGCACGGCGCCACCCTGGGCGGCGTGCGTATCGTCAACCCTTTCTTGGGCGAGGGCTGAACTGCGTGCGTGTTGGGTGTGGTGAGTTGCTTCGCCGCCGCGACGGCCCGGGCACGGGGCCCGCTCGGGCGGTCGGCCTTGCAGGCCAACACCGCTGCGATGCTCGCCCCAGGGCCGCGCCGCCGAACTCGCTACGCTCACCTGCGGTTCGCTGCGCTCAGACAACGGCGGCGAGCATGTCCACGAGGCGCGCTGCGCGCGCCGGCCCTGCGGCTGCGCTTCTCGCCGCCCTCAACGGGCCCCGCGCCCGGGCCGGCGCGGCGGCTGCGGGTGGTGGGTGGTGGGTGGTGGGTGAGTGTCCCTTCACAATGCTCCCCATGGCCCGCGAATCCAAGACCCTCTACACCTGCCGCGAGTGCGGTGGCAACAGCGCCAAGTGGTTGGGCCAGTGCCCGCATTGCAAGGCCTGGAACACGCTGGAGGAGTCGGTGGCCGAGCCTGCGGGTGGGGCAGGCAAGAACCGGTTCCAGGCGCTGGCGCGCAGCCAGCCGGTGGCCACGCTGTCCGAGATCGAGGCGGCCGACGTCGAGCGCACGCCCACGGGGCAGGAGGAGCTCGACCGCGTGCTGGGCGGCGGCATCGTCGCGGGTGGGGTGGTGCTGATCGGCGGTGACCCGGGCATTGGCAAGAGCACGCTGCTGCTGCAGGCGCTGGACGCGTTGTCCGCACAGGTACCCGTGCTCTATGTGACGGGTGAGGAAAGTGGTGCCCAGGTGGCGCTGCGCGCGCGCCGTTTGGGTCTGGCGGGCCGCAAGGTGCGGGTGCTGGCCGAGATCCGCCTGGAGGCCATCTTGGCCACGCTGGAGACCGAAGGCCCAGCGTTTTGCGTCATCGACTCCATCCAGACGCTCTATTCCGATCAACTCAGCTCCGCTCCGGGATCGGTGGCGCAGGTGCGCGAGTGCGCGGCGCAGCTCACGCGCGTGGCCAAGACCAGCGGCTGCGCGATGGTGCTCGTAGGACACGTCACGAAAGAGGGCGCGCTGGCCGGCCCGCGGGTGCTGGAGCACATCGTGGACACGGTGCTGTACTTTGAAGGCGACACGCATTCCAGCTTCCGTCTGGTGCGGGCCATCAAGAACCGCTTCGGCGCGGTCAATGAAATTGGCGTCTTCGCCATGACCGAACGCGGCCTGAAGGGGGTGAGCAACCCGAGCGCCATCTTCCTGTCCACCCACGGCGAGCCCGTGCCGGGTTCCTGCGTGATGGTGACGCTGGAAGGCACGCGGCCGCTGCTGGTGGAGATCCAGGCGCTGGTGGATTCGGGCGGGCCCAGCCCGCGCCGGCTGTCGGTGGGCCTGGACCGGGACCGCCTGGCCATGCTGCTGGCAGTGCTGCACCGCCACGCCGGGGTGGCCTGCATGGACCAGGATGTCTTCGTCAACGCGGTGGGCGGTGTGCGCATCGGCGAGCCGGCGGCAGACTTGGCGGTGCTGCTGGCGATCCAGGGCTCGCTGCGAGGCCGGGCGCTGCCGCGCGGCTTCTTCGCCTTCGGCGAGGTGGGGCTGGCCGGCGAGGTGCGGCCCGCCCCGCGCGGCCAGGAGCGCTTGAAGGAAGCAGCCAAGCTCGGCTTCTCCGTGGCGGTGGTGCCCAAGGCGAATGCGCCCAAGAAGCCCATCGAGGGCCTGACCGTGCATGGCGTGGAGCGCATCGAGCAGGCCATCGAGGTGGTGCGGGGCTTGTAGAGCCTGGCAGGTACTTGCTGGCTTGCGCTTCAATGTGTTTCGCATAAAAATGCAAATATGCGAACCAGTTTCGATCTGCCAGATCCGCTTTTTCGCCACTTGAAGGCGCGTGCGGCCCTGGAGGGCCGAAGCCTGCGCGACTTGGTGGTCTCGCTGCTGGAGCGGGGGCTGGCGGCGCCCGCACCCTCGCAGCCCGACGAGGGCACAGCGCCTTCTGCCGCACCCAGCGTGCGCCTGGGCGCGCCCATGGCGCTGGCGGCCGATCAACTGAGCAACGCCGCCTTGAGCGAGTTGCTGGATGGCTGACACACCCGCCCGCCTTTTGCGGGTGGCCGAACCTCCGGCGCCTTGGCTCCTGGGCCTGGAGGGGGCGACTCAAGGCGACCTGCCCGACATCAACGTCTGGCTGGCCCTGGCCGTGCAGGAGCATCCGCACCACGCGCAGGCGCAGCGCTACTGGGCGTCGTTGCACGAACCAGGGGCTGCGCGGGCCGTCCTGGGCCCCGACCTGTGGTTCTGCCGCGTCACCATGCTGGGCTTGGTCAGGCTGCTGTGCCAGCCCAAGGCCGTGGGCCCGGGCGCGCTGGATCCGCGCGCCGCCTGGCAGCTGTACGCCCAGTACCGTGCCCTGCCGCGTGTGGGCCTGCTGAGCGAGCCCCGCAGTTGCGACGATTCGTTGCGTGCCCTGGTGGACACCCAGCCGCTGCCCGCGCGGCTGTGGACCGACGCCTACCTGGCGGCATTGGCCCGCGCGTCTGGGCTGCGCCTCGTCACCTTCGATCGGGACTTCGAGCGCTTTGGGCTGGAGCGTTGCCTGATCCTCGACGTCTGAGCGTTGCGGTGCCTGCTCCGGTTTGGCGCGCCTGGTCTTGACGACCTCACACCACTTCGAGTTAGGCTCCCGCCATGTGTCCCAAGGCGCTTCTCCTGGGCTTCGGCCTGGCACTCTGGCAACTGCCTGCGCTCGCCACCACAAGCCCCGATGGCGTCTGGAGCGGCCGTGTTTCCTGTTCGGCCAACCTGCTGAGTGGCGGCCCCGAGTACGCCCAGCCGCTGCGTTTGAACATCAGCGGCAGCGTGGGTGGCGGCCTCATCGAGGATGCCCAAACCACCGAGCACTTCGATCTGCAGTTGGGCGCCGATGGCAGCGTGCGCATCCAGTCACGCGGCGCCTGGAAGCTAGAGCCCCAGCGGCGCTGGAGCCTGCGCACCGAGGGGCGGCTGGACGGCAGGGCGATACGCAGCAGCGGCCCGATGGTGGCCGGGGATGGCCGCACCCTGGTACGCGAGCGCTGCCTGATCGAACTCAGCCAGGGCGGCACGCCGGCCTCGGGTTCAGGTTCAAGCGCAGGCTCGGCGGACTTTGCGATCGAGCACGCAGGCGAGCCCTTGTCCGACCCCCTGAGCACGCACCCGGCCGCCCGCAAGTACCCGATGATCGCGGCGCGGTTCCCGGAGTGGTTGATGGCCGCCGGACAGCCCTGGGCTTTTCACAGCACGCCGACCGCGAACCCACGGCAAATCCGCAACGGGGTCCTCGCCGCCGCAGATCAGAGTCTGTTCGCCGAGGCTCGGCGACTGGTCGCGAGCAAGGAGATCAAGGCCATCGTCTTCGTGGACGGTGACCAGGTGGCCTACGCCACCGGACGTCCGGGCCTCACGCCGCTGAGCCTGCTGCCCAGCGCCAGCGTGTCAAAGACGGTGACCGCGGTGGGCGTGGGCAAGGCGGTGTGCAGCGGTCGGGTTACCCTGAACTCGGCGCTGGGCAGCCTGATTCCCGGGCTGAAGGCCGCACCGATCGGCACCGCCAGCCTGCGCGACGCCCTGCTGATGGCGTCGGGCAGCGCGGTTCACTCCCACGAGATCACGCCAGCCGAAACCTTGCAGCATTTCGCCGGTCCGGGCTCGCTGGAGCAACTGTTGCTGACCCCGCGCTTTGCCGAGCTGAGCGCAAGCCCGGGACAGCGCTTTGTCTACAAGTCGATCGACCCGTATCTGGCGGCCATGGCGGTGCAGACCGTGATGGGCAAACCGTTTACCCAGTTCCTGCAGGATGAGGTCTTCACCCCCATGGGCTCGGGCGAGACGGTGATCCTCGACACCGATCGCCAGGGCCATTTCCTGGCCACCGGCGGGGTGCGCATGTCACTGGCCGACTGGATTCGCTTCGCCGCTTACGTGCGCGAACAGCGTGCCGGCGCCGGCTGCTTCGCCGACTACCTCAAAGCGATGTCCACCGCCCAATTGCGCATTCCCAAGATTCCCGGGGTGAACGGCTTTTTCAACGGCTACGGCTACTTCACCTGGACCGACAACGACGCTGCGTCGGGCAGCGTCTGGGCGGTGGGCCACTTCGGCCAGCGCATCGGCTGGAGCACCGATCCGGCCAAGACCCGGGTGTTTCTCACTTTCGGGGTGGAGAGCGATCGGGACATGACCGCCCTGTACCCTCTGGCAGCCCGCTGGCTGCGACCCTGACGGGAGAGCAGATGAATCACTTTCGCCCCGTGGCGCTGGAACATGCCAGTCGCCTCATCAACCACGGCCCGACTGTCCTGATCACCAGTGCCCACGGCGGGCATCGCAACGTGATGGCTGCAGCCTGGAGCATGCCGGTGGAGTTCACGCCGCCGCGCATCGCGGTGGTGATCGACAAGAAGACCTTCACGCGCGAACTGGTCATGGCTGCTGGCGGGTTTGCGCTGTGTGTGCCTGGCGCGGTGCTGGCCGACGCCACCTTCGCCGTGGGCAGCGTCAGCGGGCGTGACGTGCCGGACAAGCTGGCCCGTTTCGGGCTGAGCGCCCAGCCCGGGCCGGTGCTGGGCATGCCGGTGATCGAGGAGGGCTGTTGCGCCTGGATGGAGTGCCGTCTCATTTCCGAGCGCCACACCGAGGAGGCCTACGACACCTGCTTTGCCGAGGTGCTGGCCGCCGCGGCCGACGAGCGCGTCTTCCGCAACGGTCGCTGGTCGTTCTCTGACGCCCATGTCGACCTGCACACGCTGCACCATCTGGGCGCGGGGGCCTTCGCGGTGGCCGGTGGGGTGGTCCAGGCTCGCAACCTGGTTTGAAGGGCTCCCCCTCTCACGCAGGCTTCAGGGAAGGTCTCCAAGACCGCCTTGCCAGCTTGCTTGTCGGCGTGTGAGGTGCAATCGAAGATGTCAGGCTGCCCTTCATCAGACTTTCATTGGATGCGCGACAGCACTATTTCATCGTCAACCATTTGCTGTTTCTCGACAGTTCGGCGGCAATCGTTGCGCGAAACTCCTCAGGGCCGCTCGCGATCGTCTCGGCCCCGGCTTCAGCCAGCCTTCGGCCAACCTCCGGCGCGCGAAGCGCGGCAATGGCCTCGGCGTGGATGCGCTCGATGACATTGCGCGGTACCCCAGCCGGCGCGAGCAGGCCGAACCACGCAACCGCGCGGAAATCCTTGAATCCCAGCTCGATCATCGTCGGCACGTCCGGCGCCAGGGCCGATCGGCGATCGCCTGAGACGGCCAGCGCTCGCAGACGTCCGGCCTTGACCTGCTGCAGGGCCGTCAGCGGCGCAAAGAACAAGGTGACTCGGCCCTCCATGACATCCACCAGCGGGCTCGTGTTGTAGGGCACATGCACCAAGTCGAGGCCGGTCGCGGCACGCAGCATCTCGCCGGCGCGATGCGACGCGGTACCGCTGCCGGCAGATGCGTAGGTGAGCGAGATCTTTTCAGCCCGTGCCCGATCCAGCACCTGCTGGAGGCTCTCACCCTTGTTCGAGCTCGAGGTGACCAGGACGGTGGCGTTCGACATCAGCCGCGAGATGGGGGCCAGGTCCCTCAGCGTGTCGAACGGCACGCGCTCCATCAGTATCGGGTTGACGACGAGCGCCGCGTCACCGGAGAACACCAGGGTGTGGCCGTCGGGTCGCGCCCGTGCCACGCGGTCGACGCCGACGTTTCCGCCAGCCCCAGGTACGTTCTCGACGATCACCGGCTGACCGAGCCCTTTTCCGAGGTGCTCAGCGAGAAGCCGGGCGTAGACATCGACGATCGTGCCCGCGCCAAAAGGCACCACCAGGGTGACGGGGCGATTCGGGTAACCGGCTTCCTGGGCTCTGGACAGGAGGGGAAGCATCAGCGTGGCGCAGATAAGCTGACGGCGTGAGTGGGCCATGTGGATCCGATCCGAGTGAAGTTGGGGTGTGGCGTCTGACTGCATGGACAGATGCTCGCACCGGCGTGCCTCGAAGTCCTCAGGAAACCTTCAAGCTTTGCTCAATCTGCCCATCGGTACGGGGCGCCCTCCTGGCCGCCAATGCTGCGGCGTCGGGCTAGGCTGCGGGGAGCCCTGCCGCGCCAAGATCGTCCAGGATGCCTGCGGCCCATGTACCCGTCCGGAACACGGGGATCGTCGTGCGCAAGCGGGCCACGGTGCTGAACGATGTCCTGCCCAGTACTTGGATGTAGCGGCGCGCCTGCTCGCTCATGCCGATCCGCCAGGATGCGGCCGCCGCGATGAGGTAGCAAGCAGGATGGTCCGGGTTGGCGCTGATCCCGAGGCAGGCGCGCTCCAAGGCCTGCTGTTCTTGCCCCAGCATGGACGCCCCGCAGGCCTCGGCCCAATGCCAGGCCGCGCGCAGCGGTTCACGCGGGCTCAGCGCGAAGGCTTTGGCGCACAACGCTGCCGTCTCCTCAGGCGCGCCCCGGGTCGCCCGGACGAGCCCGAGGATCGGGTACGCCGGCGCATACGAGGCGCTGATCTCGATGCAGTGCCGCAAGTTGGCCTCGGCCCGCTCGAACTCGCCGCTGGTATAGCTCGCCAGCCCGTGGGTGTAGAAGGCGTCGGGATCGAACGGCGACAGGGTCACCGCGCGTTCCGCATGGGCGAGCGCGTCGGCCAGGAGCGAGGCCCAGGGTCGAGGCGACCAAGCGAACTGCGCAGCCCGCCAGTGACAGTAGGCAAGCGCGTTCCATGCGCCACCGACGACAGGGTCCTGCTCGAGCGCGTCCTCGGCGAACCGCCATGCCCTTTCGTTCGTGATGCGGCTTTGCGGCCGGCAGTAAAGCTCGACCCACGCCCGCGTCGCCAGCTGAAGCGCAAGGTCGTTGGGCCGTCCCTCGCCAGACGGGTTGCGCGAGGCATGTTCTGAAAGATGCAAGCGCGCAACACGCGCCAGCCGGCCAATGACCTGCTGCACCAGGGTCGGCCATTCGGCCCCGTCGATCTGTAACGCTTCGGTGGCGAGCACCTGCGCCGAGCTCCCATCGACGAGTTCCCAGCTGAGGTGCAGCCGGTCCCCGATCTGCGTCACCGACCCGTCAAGGACATAGCGCACATTCAGTTCTCCCGCCACTTGTCGGGCCGAGGCTTGGCTGCCAGCGAAAGAAAGCATCGTGCCCCGCGCGATCGGCGCCAGCCCGGGCTGGCGCGACAACTCGACGATCAACCCGCTCAGCAGGGTCTCCCGGACGAACGACATTTCCGGACCCAGGCCGTTCGCCTGGAACGGCAGCACCGCGATCGACTGCAGCGCGCCGGTCTCGGAGGGCGATTCCGCAAGTCCAACCGACGAAGGCCCATCGGATGTTTGCGACACCGGGACCACCAGGCGATAACCCTTGCGTGGCACCGTGGCGACGTACTCTGCAAACTGCGTGTCGGCGCGCAGCGCAGCGCGCAGTTCGCCAATGGCCTGATAGAGCGACTGGCCCGTCACGACGACACCCGGCCAGACCGAGTCCAACAACTCTTCGCTGCTGAAGACCTTTCCAGGCTGGGAACCGAGCACCAGGAGCAGGCGCATCGTGCGCGGTTCGAGTTTCTTGACGGTGCCCTCCAGGGCGATGCTGTCGGTCGCGGCGTCCACATGCCAACGGCCGACGCGCAGCGTTGTCTGGACCCCCTGCATCGTCTGACGATCTCTCGAACGCATCGGAAAGTTCTGCGAGTGGAACTTCAAGTATCGCAAGCGGTCGGTCAACCCCTTCTGGATCAGCAAGTCCGTTGGACCCATGGCCGGGCCCCGCACCGCACAGGCTATAGGATTCGGTTGAGGAGACAAGCCCATGAAACAAGCCATCAACTGCGGCCGCCGGTTTGCCGCCGTCTCGACCTTCGCCACGCTGGCGGCGACGCTGGGCTTGTGGACGGTCAGCCCGGCCCAGGCGCAGACCGATCCCTGGCCCACCCGGCCCGTGACCCTGGTGGTGCCCTTCGCACCCGGCGGGCCCACCGACACCGTGGCCCGCCTCCTGGCCGAGCGGCTGCAGGCGCAGTGGAAGCAGACCGTGGTGCTGGACTACAAGCCCGGCGGCGGCACGATGGTGGGCACGCAGTTCGTGGCCCGTGCGCCGGCCGACGGCCACACCCTGGGCATGGCCATCAGCGCCCTGATGATCAACCCGGCGCTGCAGCCCCGCATGCCCTACGACACGCTGAAGGACCTGGCGCCCGTGTCGCTGATCGGCCAGGCCCATTTCGGCTTGTTCGCCCACCCCTCGCTGGAGGCCCGGAACATGCCGGAGCTGGTGGCCTATGCGCGCCGCAACCCGGGCAAGCTGTCCTATGCCACGCCCGGCATCGGCACGGGCACGCACCTGGCGGGGGAGTTGATGCAGACGCTGGCCGGCATCCAGATGGTGCACGTGCCGTATCGGGGCAGCGCGCCGGCGCAGCAGGACGTGCTGGCCGGGCGCGTGCCGCTGCTGTTCGACGTGCAGTTCTCCGCCATGCCCTTCGTGCGCGACGGCAAGCTCAAGCTGCTGGCCCTGGCCAGCCCCAAGCGCTCCCAGCAGACGCCCGAGGTGCCGACGATGGACGAGACGCTGCCGGGCTTCAGCGCGATGAGCCTGATCGGCGTCATCGCCCCGGGCGGCACGCCACGCCCGCTGGTGGAGCGCATTGCGGCTGACGTGGGTGTGGCGGTGCGCTCGCCCGAGATGGGGGCGCGCATGGCGCAGCTGGGCATGGACCCCGTGGGCTCGAGCGCGCAGGAGTACGAGGCCATCGTGCGCACCGAGATCGCCAAGTGGACCCAGGTGGTCAAGACCGCCGGCATCAAGCCCGAGTGAGGCGCCCATGGACTGGAACGTCACCCCGCTGCGACCCCTGGGCGCCCGCGTCGAGGGCGTCGACCTGCGCCAGGCGCTGACGCCGCAGGAGGTGCGGCGCATCGAGCAGCTGATGGACACGCACGCCGTGCTCGTCTTTCCTGGCCAGCAGCTCGACCAGCACCAGCAGATCGCCTTCGCCCGCCAGTTGGGCCCGCTGGACCTGGGCCTGCGCAAGCTCAAGGGCGGGCCGCATCGCTTTGAATATGCCGAGCTGGCCGACATCTCCAACGTCAAGGTCGACGGCAGCGTGGCCGGCCGCGACGACCCCAAGATCGTGGGCAACGTGGCCAACCAGCTCTGGCACAGCGACTCCAGTTTCCAGCGCCCGCGTGCCAAGTACTCGATGCTGCATGCGGTGGTGGTGCCGGATTTCGGCGGTCAGACCGAGTTCGCCGACCTGCGCCTGGCCTGGGACACCCTGCCGGCCTGGCTGCAGCAACGGGTGCAGGGCCTGCGGGCGGTGCACTACGCGCTGCATTCCCGCATGCTGCTGGGCGACACCCATTACACCGATGCGCAGAAGGCCGCCATCCCGGCCGTGGAGTGGCCGCTCGTGCAGACCGACCCGCGCACCGGCCGCCAGGTGTTGTTCGTGGGCATGCACACCTGCGAGATCCCCGGCATGACCCTGGCTGAAGGCCGCATGCTGCTGTCTGACTTGCTGGAGCACGCCACCCAGCGCGCCCACGTGCTCACCCATCACTGGCGCGTGGGTGACCTCGTCATGTGGGACAACACTACCACGGCCCACCGGGGCCGCTGGTACGACCTTTCGCTGCGGCGCGAACTGCGGCGGGCCACCACCGAGGAAGTGGTGACCTCCCCCGAGGCCCAGGCCCTGGCGGCCTGATCAGCGCGGCACTCCGGCCGTGAGCGACAGGCCGCCGTCCATCACCAGGTCCTGCCCGGTGACCCAGCCGGCGTCTTCACTGCACAGCCAGGCCACGGCCTGACCGATCTCCTCGGCGGTGCCGAGTCGGCCGATGGGGTGCGAACGCGTGCGCGCGGCCAGCAAGGCCTGCGGGTCGGGTGCCTTGGCGATGGCGCCCAGTGACAGCTCGGTGGGCACCAGGCTGGGCGAGACGGTGTTGGCCCGGATGCGCCGCGGGGCGAGGTCCAGCGCCATCTGCCGGATCATGCCCACCACGGCGGCCTTGGCGCTGCAGTAGGCCACCCGCTCGAGCTGGGGCACCGAGGCGGTGACCGAGGCGATGGCGCAGATCGACCCGCCTTGCGCACCCATGTGCGGCACGGCCGCCTGGCTGTAGAGGAAGACCGGCCAGACACTGGCGCGCATGACGCGGTCGAAGTCCGCCAGATCGGCCTGCAGCACCGAGCCGACGCCGGCCTGGCCCGCACTGACCACCAGCGCGTCCAGGCCCCCGAGCGTGGCCGCGCACTGCGCCATCACGCGTTGCACGTCGGCCTGCGCGGTCGCGTCGCCCGCCTCCCAGTGGCAGGTGCCGGCCGGGTGCTGCGCCTGCGCCTGCTGCAGACGCTCGGCGCGCCGGCCGGTGATGAAGACCTGCCAGCCGCGTGCCGCCAGCGCCAGACTGCTGGCCAGTCCGAGCCCGGTGCCACCGCCCACGATCAAGGCGCGCCGGCCAGGCGCAGCGGCGGGCTTGGCGGAGGGCGTGATGTCAGTGGCTAAGGGTTTCATGTGCGCTCCTGCAGGCGCCGGCGCGGCGTGCGTGGCCGTCGGCCTGTATCAAGCCGTACCTACTCCGGCTTGGCGCCCGTGGCCTTGACCACCTGGCGCCACTTCTCGACATCGGCTGTCAGGAACGCGCGGAACTCCTCGGGCGTGCTGCCCAGCACGCGGGAGCCGTCAGGTTCCAGCCGTGAGCGCAACTCGGGCGACTGCGCGGCCTTGGCCGCGGAGGCGTGCAAGCGGCCCAGGATGTCCCTGGGCAGGTTCGCCGGCGCCAGCAGGCCGAAGTAGGCGGTGGACTCGTAGCCCGGCAGCACCTCGGCAATGGGAGGCACATCGGGCAGCGCCGGAATACGCGTGGTGCTGGTCACGCCCAGCGCCTTGACCTTGCCGGCCTTGATCTGCGGCACGGCGTTGATCACGGGCGCGAACATCAGCTTGACCTGCCCGCCCACCACGTCCAGCAGCGCCGGGTTGCTGCCCTTGTAGGGGATGTTGACGATGTCCACGCCGGCCGTCATCTTGAAAAGCTCGCCCGCCATGTGGATGGAAGTGCCCAGGCCGCCCACCGCGAAGTCCAGCTTGCCTGGCTGCGCCTTGGCCAGGGCGATCACCTCGCGCGCATCCTTGGCGGGGAAATCCTTCGCCGCCACCAGCACGGCCGGGCCAGTGGAAATCTGGGTGATGGGGGTGAAGTCCTTGACGGCGTCGTAGGGCACGCGCGCGCCGTACAGCCCCATGTTTACCGAGTGGCTGGTGTTGACGAACAGCAGCGTGTAGCCGTCGGCGGGTGAGCGCGCCACGGCTTCGGCTGCGATGTTGCCGCCCGCACCCACGCGGTTGTCCACGATCACGGGCTGGCCGAGGTCGCGCGCGAGCTCCTGGGCCACGAAGCGTGCCAGCGTGTCGGTGGTGCCGCCCGTGGTCACCCCCACCAGGATGCGGATCGGCTTGGCCGGCCAGGCAGGCGCCTGTGCCGCAGCCCAGGAGGTGCCCGGGCACAGGGCCAGCGCGGTCAGGAGGGTATTCAGGAGGGAACGCTTGTTCATGGCAACAGGCCCACGAGGGTCAGGGGGACAGATGAACAGTGGAGGGAGTGAATTCCGGCTCCGGGGTTCGCGCGGATTCTGCCCGCCAAGCCTGCCCGCAGCAGTCGCTCTGGAATACCGCAGCGGCCTGTACGGCTGTCCGGCGGTCGCCTGACAATCGCGGGCATGAACGCAGTGTGGGGATGGGCGCTGGCCCTGACGGCTTTGGTGGCGGGCGGGCTCCAGTGGGGCTGGCCGGGGGTGGTGCTGGCCATCACGGTCATCGTGTTCTGGCTGCTGCTGCAGTTCAGTCGCGCGCTGCGTGTCATGCGCCAGGCTACCGGAGCCCCAGTGGGCCATGTGGACAGCGCCGTGATGCTTCACACCAAGCTGCGCACCGGCATGCGCCTGATCGACATCATTCCGCTGACCCGAAGCCTGGGCCAAGCCGAGAAGCCGCAAGGCCTGCAGGATGCGCAGGCGCTGGAGATCTTCACCTGGACGGACGCAGCCGGTGTGGCCGTGCGCGTCGAGCTGCGGGCTGGACGCCTGCAGCGCTGGGAACTGCAGCGGCCGACCGAGGCCGCTCAGCCTGGCGAGCCTGCTGCCGACGCATAAAATCCCGTTCCCGGCGTCTGCGGCGCGGGGGCCTGTTTTTCTCAAGCACTACAAGGAACTGCGATGTCGATGTCCGACCGTGACGGCAAGATCTGGATGGACGGCCAGCTGGTCGAATGGCGCGACGCCAAGATCCATGTGCTGAGCCACACCCTGCACTATGGCTGCGGCGCCTTCGAGGGCGTGCGGGCCTACAACACCGCCAATGGCACGGCCATCTTCCGCCTGCGCGAGCACACCGAGCGGCTGTTCAACAGCGCCAAGATCCTGCGCATGAAGATCCCCTTCACGCTGGAAGAGGTGATGCAGGCCCAGAAGACGGTGGTGCGCGAGAACAAGCTCGAGAGCTGCTACCTGCGCCCGCTGACCTGGATCGGTGACCAGAAACTGGGCGTCAGCCCCAAGGGCAACACCATCCACCTGATGGTGGCGGCCTGGGCCTGGGGCGCCTACCTGGGCGAAGAGGGCCTGAAGCGCGGCATCCGCGTCAAGACCTCCAGCTACACCCGCCACCACGTCAACATTACCATGACGCAGGCCAAGGCGGTCAGCAACTACACCAACTCCATCCTGGCCAACATGGAGGCCACGGACGAGGGCTACGACGAAGCCTTGCTGCTCGATGCGGCCGGCTTCGTTTCCGAGGGCGCGGGCGAGAACCTGTTCGTCATCAAGAAGGGCGTGGTCTACACGCCTGACCTGTCCGCCGGGGCGCTCAACGGCATCACGCGCGACACCATCTTCGCCATCTGCCAGGACCTGGGCCTGAAGCTGGTGGAAAAGCGCATCACCCGCGACGAGGTCTACATCTGCGACGAAGCCTTCTTCACCGGCACCGCCGCCGAGGTCACGCCCATCCGTGAACTCGACCGCATCGAGCTGGGCGCCGGCGAGCGCGGCCCCATCACCGAGAAGATCCAGACGGCCTTCTTCGACATCGTCAACGGCCGCAACCCCAAGTATGCGCACTGGCTCACGCCAGTGGCGGCCTGAAGGCCTGAGCGGGCCGCAAGCAGCCGATCGATCACCATGAGCACCCAGACCCCCAAGTCCGTCGTCGAACTGGCCGCCTCCGACCTGCAGGGCCCCGGCGTGATCCCTTGCCCGAACCCGAAGATGCCGCTGTGGAGCAACCATCCCCGCGTCTTCATCGATCTGGCCCATACCGGACAGGGCGTGTGCCCGTACTGCGGCACGGTCTACCGCCTGAAGGCCGGCGAACATCTGCACGCCCACCATTGAGCGCAGCGGGCCGGCCTCGGCCCGCCCCCTTCATCTGCCCGCGTCTTTACCACCTCCATTCCAGCGGACACCCCCTTGCGCGAGCGCGAATTCATCCTGACCCTGTCCTGCAAGGACACGACCGGCATCGTCTACGCCGTCTCCGGCCTGTTGTTCCAGGCCGGCTGCAACATCCTCGATTCGCAGCAGTTCGGTGATGTGCAGGGCGAGGACGCCACCGGCCTGTTCTTCATGCGGGTGCATTTCGAGGCGCCCGCCCAGCTGGCCGACGTGCCCACGCTGGAGCGGCTGTTCGAGCACGTGCGCACCCAGCATGGCATGGACGCGCGCTTTCAGGCCGTGGCGCAGCGCCCGCGCGTGCTGCTGATGGTGAGCAAGTTCGGCCACTGCTTGAACGATCTGCTGTTTCGCTGGAAGAGCGGCCAGCTCGCGGTGGACATCCCGGCCATCGTCTCCAATCACCCCGACTTTGAAGCGCTGGCCCGCAGCTACGGTATCGCCTTCCACCACCTGCCCCTGAGCGACGGACGGGACGCCGCGGCCAAGCGCGCGCAGGAGCAGCAGGTCGAGGCGCTGGTCGAGCGCGAGCGGGTGGATCTGGTGGTGCTGGCCCGCTACATGCAGATCCTCAGCGCCGAGTTCTGCCAGAGCCTGCGCGGCCGGGCCATCAACATCCACCACAGCTTCCTGCCCAGCTTCAAGGGCGCCCGCCCGTACTTCCAGGCCCATGCGCGCGGCGTGAAGCTCATCGGCGCCACGGCGCACTACGTCACGGCCGACCTGGACGAGGGGCCCATCATCGAGCAGGACGTGGCCCGAGTGGACCACTCGATGTCGGCCGAAGACCTGACGGCCCTGGGGCGCGACGTGGAATGCGTGGTGCTGTCGCGGGCCGTGCGCTGGCACGTGGAGCACCGCGTGCTCATGAACGGTCACAAGACGGTGGTCTTCCGCTGAAGGGCGGGCACCGGTCTGCCGCCCTGACGCCCACGCCCGCCATGACTCTGCGCCGCAAGCCCCCGCCCGCGGCCTTGATGGCCTCACCCGAGGACACCGAGGCGCAGTTCTATGAGGCCCTGCAACAGGGCGACATCGACCGCCTGATGGCGGTATGGGCCGATGACGACGAGATCGCCTGCGTGCATCCCGGTGGCCCGCGGCTGGTGGGTGCTGCGGCCATTCGTGCCGGTTTCGAGAGCATCTTCGCCACGGGGGGCATCCCGGTCGTTCCAGAGCAGGTGCACCGCCTGCACACCATGACCGCCGCCGTGCACCACCTGGCCGAGCGCATCACCATCACCTCGGCCGAGGGCACGCAGACGGCCTGGGTGCTGGCCACCAACGTGTACCTGAAGACAGAACAGGGCTGGCGTCTGGTGGTGCACCACGCCAGCCCGGGCAGCGTGGGCGAACCGCCGCCCGTCATGGGCGAGCCGCCGTCCCTGCTGCACTGATCGCTCGACTGCCGGTGGCCGCCACCTCGCCCGACGGGCTGCAGCCTGATCTACTCAGCCCCCCGCAGGGGCCCGGGACAGCCGGTCTGGCGACTTTTCGCAGCCCGAAATGGCTGCCCGGCGGCAACCTGCAGACGATCTGGGCGGCGCGGGTGGCGGTGGCGCACCAGGGCCCGGCACCGGTGTTTCGGCGTGAACGCTGGGACACGCCCGATGGCGACTTCATCGATGTGGACTTCGCCTTCGAGTCCGCTGCGCAGCCCGGTCCGGCCGACCCCCCCCAGCCGCTGCTGGTGCTGTTCCATGGCCTGGAGGGCTCTTCCACGGGGCACTACAGCCTGGCCGTGGCCGATGAGGCCCGCCGCCGCGGCTGGGCCTACGCGGTGCCGCACTTCCGGGGCTGTTCCGGCGAACTCAACCGTGCGCCCCGGGCCTATCACTCCGGAGACTTCGAGGAGATCGGCTGGATCCTGGCGCGCCTGCGTGCGCGGGCCCAGGCCCCGCTGTGGGTGGTGGGCATCTCGCTGGGCGGCAATGCGCTGATGCGCTGGGCGGCCGAGGCGGGTGCGTCGGCCGCTGCCCTGGCGCGCGCGGTGGTGTCGGTGTGTTCGCCCCTGGACCTGGCCGCCGCGGGCGAAGCCATTGACAGCGGCTTCAACCGCCTGGTCTACGCACGCATGTTCCTGGCCACCATGAAGCCCAAGGCCTTGGCCAAGCTGGCCCAGCATCCCGGCCTGTTCGATGGTCAGCGTCTGCACCAGGCGCGCACCTTGTGGGAATTCGACGACGTCTTCACCGGCCCCCTGCACGGGTTTGCCGGGACGCAAGACTACTGGGGCCGCGCCTCCGCCCTGCCGCACCTGCCGCGCATCTGCGTTCCGGCGCTGGCCGTGAACGCCCGCAACGACCCTTTCATCCCGGCGCACAGCCTGCCTCGCCCGGGCCAGACGGGCCAGGTGGAGCTGTGGCAGCCCGCCCACGGCGGGCACGTGGGTTTCGCCCACGGCGCCCCGCCCGGCCACCTGCGCGCCATGCCGCGCGCCGTGCTGGACTGGCTGGCGCGGCACTGAAGCGCCTGCGGATGGCCCGCTGTGGCGTAAGCTTGTTCGATGGATCCTCTGGTTGAAGCCGCGCTGCGCAAGTGGCCGAACGTGCCCCACTGCCATGGGTGGCTGGCGCTGGACGCGCGCGGTGACTGGTACATGCGCGACGATCGCGTGCAGGCCGCCGGCCCGTTCCCGCAGGTCAAGGGCAGCGTCATCCGCCATGACAAGCTGCGCGAGTTCATCCACCGCAACTACCTGCGCGACGAGCGAGGAGGCGCTTACTTCCAGAATGGTCCTCAACGGGTCTACGTGGACCTGGAGGCCGCTCCTTATGTCTGGCGGCTTCAGCAAGGCTCACCGGATGCACAGGTCCCGTTGGTGACGGCGCACACGGGGGAGCCTGCTCAGCGCGTGGACTCGGCCTGGATCGACGAGGAAGGCCGGCTGTACCTGGCCTGCACCCTGCCCAGCGTGGGGCCGGCCTTCGGCCTGATGCACACGCTGGACATGCTGGCGGCCGCGGACGCGGTGGAGTCAGGCAAGTGGGTGCCGCAGAGCCTGGCCTGGGCTGACATGCCCGGGCATTTCGGCTTCAGTCGCCAGCCCAGGCCTTGAACCTTCGGCGGGCTGTCCCAGCCGCCGGCATCATGAAAGGCCCCTCAGAAACGACATCGCCACCCGAAGGCGGCGTGTAGAGGCAGCGTGGAGAGGCAGCGTGTACGGCGGTGTGTCTGTGCCAGAGCCCCGCGCCGCCAAAGAAACGACGGCGGCGCCGAGTCACCTCACTTGGGTGCGCTGGCCCCCGCGGCGGCGGCCGGTGCCGCGGGCTCGGCGAACTTCGCGCCCGCCTGGTTGGCCATGTACACCACGGCGCGGCCGATCTCGAGGTCGGAATAGTCACCGCCACCTTGGGCACCCATCGCACCCTTGCCCTTCAGGGCCGAGTTCAGCAAGGTGACATAGCCCGTCTTGATGCGCGCGGCCCAGGCTCCAGCGTCACCCAGCTTCGGGGCGCCCGCGGCGCCGCTGTTATGGCAGGCGGCGCACGCTGTCTGGTAGACCTGTTCGCCTGTCTTCATCGCGGCAACGTCGGAGGCGTCCTTCAGATCGACGCGCCCCACGGGCGCAATCCGCTTGGCGACGGCTTCAGGTTCCATCGCCTTGCTGCCGGCGCCCGTCTTGTCGCCCATGGCGACATAGTTCACCAGCAGGATGATGGCAATGATGGGCACCACGAACGAGGCGACCACGGCCCAGATCAGCTGCTTGGGCGTCTTGATCGGGCCCGTGTGGGCTTCGTGGGCTTCGTGGGAGTCGCTCATGGGGTCCTCGGAGTTCTGTCGCAGGAATGTGCGCTCTCAGCTCGCGCTGCCTGGGCTTGTCAGGTCCGGCGGAACCTGGCCTGTCACAGGCCGGGAACATCCCGTCGGCACCGCGGGCCTGCAGCGAAGCGGCGCTGGCTCAAATGCAACCCAGGAGTATACGGGCGACCCCTGACGCGAACCCTCCAAGCAGCCCTCTGGCGAGGGCCCTGCCGGGGCCGGGCGCTAGAATGCGAACGCTCGGCGACTGTGGTGAAGTGGATATCATGCGGCCCTCCGAAGGCCGCGTCGCAAGTTCGATTCTTGCCAGTCGCGCCAACCCTCGGCGAAAGTCGTGCGCAGACGTTGCGCCAGCCAGCTTGGACATGATCGATGCCCAACGCGCCATCTCCACGCCGCTGTTTCCTGCAATCCCTGGGCGTGTTGAGCCTGGTGCTCTGGCTCACCGCCTGCGCCAGTTCCCGCCCCCCGACGCCACGCCTGCCGGCCCCGCCCGACCTGTCGACCGATGGCCCGCCGCTGACGGTGCCACCTGGCCTGGCGGACGTGCCCAACGCCGTGCCCCGTGTGGAACCCCTGCGGGCCGGTGGGCCCAACAAGCCCTACGAGGTGGCCGGGCGGCTGTATGTGCCCATTGCGAGCGACGTACCCCTCGTGGACAGAGGCGGCGCTTCCTGGTACGGGCGCAAGTACCATGGCCGGCCCACGTCCAGCGGTGAGCCGTACGACATGTTTGCGATGACGGCGGCGCATCCCACCATGCCCATTCCCAGTTACGCGCGGGTGACCAATCCGGCCAACGGTCGAGAAGTGATCGTGCGGGTGAACGACCGCGGGCCCTTTGTTCCCGGCCGGGTGATCGACCTGAGCTACACCGCCGCCCTGAAGCTGGATGTGCTGCGCCGGGTGACCCCGGTGGTCGTGGAACGCCTGACGCACGACGCCATCCGGGCGCTGCGCTGGCTGTCGCACGCGGACGACGCTTTCGAGCCCGACGCCCTGGGCACCCAGGCCTCGGCCACGGACCGGCGCCCCTGAACGAGCCGCAGGCCGGGCCGTCTCAGGACCCTTCCTCGGCCGCCCGCTGAGCCAGCGTCACACGGGCGCGGCTTCCGGTGAAGACGATGGTGACGGCGTCGCCCGGCTTGAAGGCTTCTGCACCCTTGGCCTGCACCACGGCCTGCCGCCCACCGTCCGGCAGCCGCACCACGATTTCCAGTGCGTCCTCCCGGTTGCTGTTGCGTTCGATGGCGTTGCCCAGCACGCCCCCCAGCACAGCCGCCAGCGTGCCCACGGCCACCTGCTCGCGCTTGCCGCCCACGCTGCTGCCCGCAGTGCCCAGCACCATGGCGCCCGCGGCCGCGCCCACGCCGCTTTGCGTGCCTTCCACGGTCACGGCCCTCACGGCCTCCACGGTGCCTGACTGCACGGACGAGAGTCGGCCGGCGTCGGAGCGCGCGATGACATCGGGGCTGGTGGTCGAACAAGCCGCCAGCAGGCCGGCCAGGGCCAGGGGGACAAGGGCTTTGAGCATGAGGCACTCCGTCGTTGAGGATGGTGTGGCCACTGTGCCCGAGGGAGGCGATGGCTGCTACTTCCGTCGATCGGGTAGCTCCACAGTGCCCCGAAAGTGTCGATAAACAGTACCATCCTGCGCCCAGCCGATCACTCGATCAGGAGCAGACCCCTTGAGCACGCCCGAACTGCTGCTGCAGGCCTTGCGCACCGAGATGCGGCGTGCCGGCCTGACCTATCGCGAGTTGGCCGGACGCGTAGGCATGAGCGAGTCCAGCATCAAGCGCGTCTTCAGTCAGGGCGACATGAGCCTGAGCCGGCTGGCCCAGTTCTGCCAGGCGGCCGGGGTGTCGATGCAGGATGTGCTGCAGCAGGCACTCCAGTCGACGCCCGAGGTCGACCGCCTCACTCTGGAGCAAGAGCGCTCGCTGGTGGCCGATCCGGTGCTGTTGCTGGTGGCGGTGTGCTGCCTGGGCCACTGGACGTTCGAGCAGATCCTGGAGACCTACCGCGTGGAGGCGGCACCCTGCATTGCGGCGTTGGCGCGCCTGGACCGTCTCGGGCTCATCGAACTCAAGCCGCTGAACCGCTACCGGTTACGCGTCTCACGCGCGTTCCGTTGGAGGCCCGATGGGCCGGTGCAGGCCTACTTCCGCGAGCATGTGGTGGGGGACTATTTCAGCGGCCGCTTCGACGGCCCGGGTGAGGCGCTGATGGCCGTGCATGGCCGCCTGTCCAGCAGCAGTGCCCAGGAAGTGGCGCAGCATGTGGAGCGGCTGGCAGTTGAGCTTTCGCGCCTGCACCAGGAGGACGCCCGGCTGCCCCCGGCGGCGCGGGACGGCTACACCTTGGTGGTGGGGCTGCGCTCGTGGGAACTGGCGGCCTTCACGGGGCTGCGGCGCAGCGCCGCCGACACGGCATCACCTCACCAGAAGGGCCCGAGGAAGACGTAGGTGGCGCGACTTCCGCGGTGGGTGGCCCCCAGCGCAAGGTACGCCGGCCCGAACAGGGTGTCCACAGAGACGAAGGCGCTACCGGCCTTCTGCAGATCGTCCAGGCGGCGGCTCTGGCCTGGCAGGAACGCCCCGCCCAGCTCCACCGATAAACCCGCCCGGACGGCGCCCCCCAGCCCCAGGGGCATGTGGGCCAGCGGTACCCCCATCACCATGCGCCCGAACAGGCTGGTCTGCCCGTAGAGGGAGCTGATGGGTGTGCCCGACAGGCGCAGGAAGCCGCCCAGGGCCAGCGGCGCCGAGCCTTTCGAGGCATGCGAGGCTTCGGCATACACATGGCCCGCCCAGCGCCCCCAGGTGAAGCCGCTGAGCACGCGCGCTAGGGTTGCCGAGCCCCGGTCGGCCCCGGACAAGCCGCCGGACTCCCAGAGGGCCCCCACGAACGTGCCGCGCGTCGGAAAGGCGATGGAGTCCAGGGTGTCGACGCGCAACTGGGCGTAGGCCTGGGTGGTGGTCAAGGCGATGGGACCGCTGGCCAGGTCCGCCCGCAGCAGCGGGGAGACGCGTGAGCGCGAGCGCTCCAGCCCCATTTGCACATCGCCTGATCGGCCCAGCGAAACGCCCGCGCCCAGGCGCCACGTTGCTTCCGAGACCCTCAGTTGCGTGACCCGCTGCCCGTCGAAGTAGATGTCCTGCGCCTCGGCATCGCGCCGCCAGGACGTCACCCCGAATACGCGGCTGCCCGGCCCCAGGGGCTGCCACCATTCGCCCATGAGGGTGGACTGCGAACCCAGGCGCATCAAGGCGCGCAGCTCGCCGCCCCAGGCATTCAGCGGGCGCAGGGTGGTGGTGGCGGTGAGGCCGAGCCGGGTGGCGTCTTCGCGGGTGCCCTGCTCGGTCTGGAGCTCCAGACCGAGCCGCAGCGGATTGCGCCGCCACGGGGCTTCCACCGGCACCAGGATCAGGGCCCGGCCGTCGGGCAGCAGGGCCGACTGCACTTCCACGCGTTCGAAGTCGCCACTGGCGTACAGCCGGTCGGCCGCAGCGCGCGCGGTGGCCGCGTCCACGGTCTGCCCCAGTGTGGTCCCCGCAGCCGCGGCCAGCAGCTCGGCGCTGGCGCGGCCGGTGGGCCGCACCAGGAGCTTGCCGGTGTCGGCCGTGCCCGGCGCCAGGGGCTGCTGCACCCGCGCCTGCTCGAAGCTTGCCCAGGCCTGCGGCGCGATGGCCAGGGCTTCCAGGCGCGAGGACAGCGCCCGTGCCGCACGCTCGCCCGCAGCAATCGCACGCTGCGCGCCCGTGGCCAGCTCGGTGGCGTCCAGGCCTTCGAGGTCCGGCTGGATCAGGAGATCCACTGATGTCAGTTCCCCCAGCGACCGTTGCGCGTTCTGCTCGGTCAGCAGGTTGATCATCTGCTGGGCCACGCCCAGGGGGCTGGCCAGATCACGCACATGGTCCACGGAGGTGCCCACGTTCACAACGATGAGCACCTGGGCGCCCATCGCACGGGCCAGGTCCACGGGCACGTTGCGCACCAGCCCGCCGTCCACCAGGAGGCGTCCGTCGCGCGCGAAGGGCGGGAACAAGCCCGGCACGGACAGCGAGGCCCGCAGTGCCACGGCCAGCGGCTCGTCCGACATTTCCACCAGTTCGCCCGTGCGCAGGTCGGTGGCCACTGCCCGGAAGCCCAGGGACAGTCGCCCGGCAGGGCGCTGCGCCTGCCCTTGAGGCAACAGTTCCTCGAGGGCGGCCTCCAGCGCGTGGCTGCCGGCCACTGCCGGCGGGGCGTTCAGGCTCAAGCCCGGCCCGATCCCGAACTCGATACGCGACGGTACCTCCAGGTCTACCTCGCGACGCCGGAACTCTCCCGCGGCACGCGATGGGCGGTCTGCGAGCACTGCGGCCCAATCGGTATCGCGTGCGAACCGCTCCAGTTCGGCGGCGCTGCGCCCGGCCGCGTAGGCGCCACCGACCACCGCGCCCATGCTGGTACCCACCACCAGATCGACGGGCACGCGCAACTCCTGCAGCACCCGCAGCACACCGATATGGGCAAAGCCGCGCGCGCCGCCGCCGGAGAGCACCAGCCCGATGCGGGGGCGTTGCGGCTCTCCCTGTCCCGGCCCCTGCAGGTGCCTCTGCCCCAGCGGCCGCTCTTCAGCGGGCTCGCTCTGCGCCCGTGCTTGTGTTGGTGCCTGTGCCTGTGCGCCCCCGGCTGTGCACAGCGCCAACACGCCTGCCGCCACCAGCGCCGCCACCCCTGGCAGACGGACCGCGCAGCGCCTGCTCAAGCCGCTTTGACGCCGCATGGTGGAGCCGGGAAGTCTTTCCAGTCTGCGTGCCGGGGACTCAACGCCCGCCCGTGACGTCGATCGTCGTGCCGGTGGCGTAGCTGGCCTCGTCGGACAACAGCCAGACCACGGCAGCGGCCACCTCGTCGGCGGTGCCGGCGCGCTGCAGGGGCACGCTGGGGCCGATCTGTGCCACGCGGTCGGGCAGGCCGCCGCTGGCGTGGATGTCGGTGTCGATGATGCCGGGGCGCACGCCGTTGACGCGCACACCCTCGCCGGCCACCTCGCGCGCCAGACCCAAGGTGAACGTGTCGATGGCGCCTTTCGATGCGGCGTAGTCCACGTACTGGTTGGGCGAGCCCAGCCGGGCGGCGGCCGAGCTCAGGTTGACGATGCTGCCTCCCGGGCCTCCGTGGCGCCGGCTCATGCGCTTGAGCGCCTCGCGCGCGCACAGGAACGAGCCCGTGATGTTGATCGCCCACATCCGCTGCAGCCGCTGCACGGACATCTCGTCCACCCGCGCGGGCATGTCCACGACGCCGGCGTTGTTGACCAGACCGGTCAGCCGGCCCAGCCCGGCGTCCACGGCAGCGAACATGGCCAGCACCTGGGCCTCCTCGGCCACATCGCCCTGCACCACCAGGGCGCGGCGCCCGCTGGCGCGCACCTTGGCAGCCACCGCTTCGGCGGCGGCGGCGTCGCGGGTGTAGTTCACGGCCACGTCCCAGCCGGCACGGGCCGCCTGCAGGGCGACGGCTGCGCCGATGCCGCGGCTGCCCCCCGTGACGAGGAGAACGCGGGAGCCGGCAAGGGTCTGGCCTGTGGCGGCGGTGGCGGTGGCGAGGGGGGCGGCGGGTGTGTTCATGAATGAATCGTAGACGCTTGGGCGGCCGGTCGCTGGTCAGCGCTTGCCAGCGGCTGTGCTGGGCTGGGCCGGCAGGCCCTCCAGGTGGCTGGCGTCGGCCCAGCGCACGATGTCCAGCGTGCCCTGGCGCCAGCGCAGGTGGTTCAGCCCGGTGTTGGGGATGTCGCAAGTGCGCAGCCCGTCAAGGGGCTGGCCGTGCGCGGTGCGCCACAGCATGTCCAGCACGCCGCCGTGCGTCACCACCGCCAGGCGCCGGCCAGGATGGGTGTCGGCCAGGGCCTTCACCGCGCCGAGCACCCGGGCGTGGAACTGCTGCAGGCTTTCCCCGCCAGGCAGGGCAAAGTCAGCCCGGTGTTCCAGCCATTGCAGCCAGAGGTCCGGGTGCTGCGCCTTGATGGTGGGCACATCCAGCCCCTCCAGCACGCCGAAGCACTGCTCGCGAAAGCCTTGCAGAAGGGCCGGGGTGGTCTGCCAGGCGGTGGCCAGTGGCGCCGCCGTCTGCTGCGCGCGTTGCAGGTCGCTGCTGAACAAGTGCTCAGCCGGTTCCCCGGTCAGGCGCTCGCCCAGCCTCCTGGCCTGGGTGTGCCCCAGGTCGTTCAGCGGCACGTCGATCTGGCCTTGGAAGCGCTGCTGGCGGTTCCAGTCGGTTTCGCCGTGACGGATGAAGACGAAGTCGGTCATGAGGTGATCCAGGAGGCGGCCAGGCCGCGCAGTGCGCGCCTTCGGTCAAGAGACGGGGACATCAGGTGTAAGAGAACACCATCTTGGCCGCCAGCAGGTACAGCACCAGGGCGAACACGCGGCGCAGTGTGGCCACTGGCAGGCGGTGGGCGAGCCGCGCGCCCACGGGGGCGGTCAGCGTGCTGGCCACCACCACCCCGGCCAGGGCCGGCAGCAGCACGAAGCCCAACGAGCCCCAGGGCAGGCCACTGGCTGGCCAGCCGCTGGCCACGTAGCCCACGGTGCCCAGGGCGGCTACCGGCAGGCCCAGGGCCGCGCCGGTGCCGATGGCGGTGCGCACGGGCACGCCGCACCACAGCATGAAGGGCATGGACAGGAAGGCGCCGCCCGCCGATACCAGCCCGCTCACCACCCCGATGAACAGCCCCACGCCCCACAGACCCAGCGCGCCAGGCAGCGTACGCCCGGGGCCGGGCTTCTTGCCGATCCAGATCTGTGTGGCGGCACCCGCGACGATGACGGCAAACGCCAGCACCAGCACGCGTTGCGGCAGCCAGCCCGAGGCCAGGGACGACAGCAGCGTGCCCGTGGCCATGGGCGGCGCCAGGCGCTTGACCACGGCCCAGTCCACCGAGCCGAGCTTGTGGTGTTCGCGCACGCTGGCCGAGCCGGTGAACAGCACGCCCGCCATGGCCGTGCCCAGCGCCAGGTGCATCACATGCTCGGGCGCCATCTGCTGGGCGGTGAACAGGGCGGCCAGGATGGGCACCAGCGTCATGCCGCCCCCGATGCCCAGCAGACCCGCGAAGAAGCCGATCACGGTGCCGGCAGCAAGGTAGGCGAGGATCCAGGTCATGAGGGGCGGTTGGGCGGGAGCAGCGGCCGAGTTTCGCACCCGCGCCCGTGTGGGCTGCACCACGCCTGTCTGCCGCCATCCGCACCCGTCTGCATACGGCTGCGGGCGTTTCCCCCGTCCGCGAAAGGCGCGGCCCTTGACCCGCCAGGTGCGTCCGGTTCGAATCCATGGCCCCTGTCTTCGGAAAGCCTCATGACCCGCGTGATCCTCCTGCCCGGATTGGCCAGCGACGCCGCCCTGTGGCGGCATCAGGTGCCGGCCCTGCGCGCGGCCGGGCATGCGGTGCACGTCAGCGACGCCCACGCCCGCGCGAGCACGCTCAGCGGCATGGCGCATGCCCTGCTGGCGGACCATGAAGGCCCGCTCGTGCTGGTGGGCACGTCCATGGGGGGGATCCTGGCGCTGGAGGTGTTGCGCCAGGCGCCGCACCGGGTGGCGGCCCTGGCGCTGCTGGGCAGCAGTGCCCGCCCCGACACGCCGCAGATGATCCGGCTGCGCTCTGCGGCGGTGCTGGAGTTCGAGCAAGGGCGCGTGGACGAGATCCTGCGCGCCAATGTCCCCTTCGCCTTCCATCCCAGCCGGCAGGGCGATGCGGCACTTGTGAGTGATTACTTCGAGATGGTGCACCGCGCGGGCGCCGCGCAGCTTGTCCGGCAGAACCGCGCGATCATGGCCCGGCCCGACAGCCGCCCCTTGCTGCGCCGCCTGCGTTGCCCGGTGCTGGTGGTGTGCGGTGATGCCGATGCGCTGACGCCGCCGGAGTGCTCGCAGGAGATCGCCGCGGCCGTGCCCCAGGCCGAACTGCATGTGCTGCCGGCCTGTGGCCATCTGCTGACCTGGGAGCAGCCCGGGGCGGTCAATGCGTTGTTGCGGGATTGGCTGGCGCGTCTGGAACAGGGGTCTGTGGCCGGACCTCAGACGATGCCCGGCTGATCACCCCGCCGCCCAGGCAGACCTCGCCGTCGTACAGCACGGCGGATTGGCCCGGTGTCACCGCCCATTGCGCCGGGTCGGGGGCGATGAACTCCAGTTCAAACCCCGGCACGCCGTGTTCGACGGCCTGGTGGAAGCTGCACGGTGCATCTGTCTGGCGATACCGTGTCTTGGCGGCTAGGCGTCCGTCGGCCGGCGGGTGACCGGCCACCCAGCTCAGGTCTTGGGCGTGCAGATGGCGTGACAGCAACCCCGGGTGGTCGTGCCCTTGCACGGCGATCAGCCGGTTGCGCGCCAGGTCCTTGCGCGCCACGTACCACGGGGCGTGGGTGCCTCCGCCCTGGCTCAACCCGCCGATGCCCAGGCCCTGGCGTTGCCCCAGGGTGTAGAAGCTCAGGCCCACGTGGCGGCCGATCTCGCGCCCACGCTCGTCCACGATGGGCCCGGGTTCGTGGCTCAGGTAGCGGTTGAGGAACTCGCGGAACGGCCGCTCGCCGATGAAACAGATGCCCGTGGAGTCCTTCTTCTTCGCGTTCGGCAGGCCGATTTCCAGCGCCAGGCGCCGCACCTCGGTCTTGTGCAGCTCGCCCACGGGGAACAGCGTGCGCGACAACTGCGCCTGGTTCAGGCGGTGCAGGAAATAGCTCTGGTCCTTGGCCGGGTCCAGCCCCTTGAGCAGTTGGTACGAGCCATCCGCCGCCTGGCGCACGCGCGCGTAATGCCCGGTGGCGATCTTTTTCGCGCCCAGGCGCATGGCGTGGTCCAGGAAGGCCTTGAACTTGATCTCGGCGTTGCACAGCACGTCGGGGTTGGGTGTGCGGCCGGCCTGGTACTCGCGCAGGAACTCGGCGAAGACGCGGTCCTTGTACTCGGACGCGAAGTTGACGTGCTCGATCTCGATGCCCACCACGTCGGCCACGGCTGCCGCGTCCACGAAGTCAACGTTGGACGAGCAGTAGCCGGTGTCGTCGTCATCCTCCCAGTTCTTCATGAAGATGCCCACGACCTCGAAGCCCTGCTGCTTGAGCAGCCAGGCGCTCACGGCGGAGTCCACGCCGCCTGACAGGCCGACCACAACACGGGTTTTCATCGCCGGTGATTGTCGCGCCGCGGCATCAGGCAGGCTCGCGAGAACTGCCCGGCGGGTACTGACCGCAAGGCAACTGCAGCGACTGCAGCCGCAGTGCCCTTGCGACCCCTGGCCCGCCCTGCTGACGCCTCAATGCGCCAGGATCTTGGACAGGAAGTCGCGCGTGCGCTCGTTGGTCGGGTTCTCGAAGAACTTCGCGGCGGTGTTCTGCTCGACGATCTGACCCTGGTCCATGAAGATCACGCGGTCCGCCACCTGGCGGGCAAACCCCATCTCGTGCGTCACGCAGATCATGGTGATGCCCTGGTTGGCCAGTTCGATCATCACGTCCAGCACCTCGTTGATCATCTCCGGATCGAGCGCCGAGGTGGGCTCGTCGAACAACATGATCTTGGGCGTCAGGCACAGCGCGCGCGCGATGGCCACCCGCTGCTGCTGGCCGCCGGAGAGCTGCAGCGGGTACTTCTGGGCCTGCTCGGCAATCCGCACGCGCTGCAGCTGCGCCATGGCCCGTTCCTCGGCCTCCTTCTTCGGCAGCTTGCCCACCCACATGGGTGAGAGGGTGAGGTTCTCCAGAACCGTCAAGTGCGGGAACAGATTGAACTGCTGGAACACCATTCCCACTTGTCGCCGCACCTGTTCCACGGCCTTCACGTCGTCGCTGAGTTCGACGCCGTCCACCACCAGACGGCCCTCCTGGTGCTCCTCAAGCCGGTTGATGCACCGGATGAGCGTGCTCTTGCCCGAGCCCGAGGGCCCGCAGATCACGATGCGCTCGCCTCGCGCAACCTGGAGGTCGATGTCGCGAAGCACGTGGAAGGCATTGCCATACCACTTGTTGACCTTGTCGAAGGTGATGATGGGCTCGGCCATGGGGGTTCCGTCAACGGTTGCGGCTGCGCGACAGCTGCTTCTCGATCCACAGGCTGTAGCGGCTCATCGCGAAGCAGAAGATGAAATAGACCATCGCGATGAAGAGATAGGCCTCGATCTTGAAGGGGCGCCAATTCGCGTCGGAGTTCAACGCCAGTCCCATCGCACCCGTCAGCTCGTACAAGCTGACGATGGTGACCAGCGAGGTGTCCTTGAAGATCGAGATGAAGTTGTTCATGATGCCCGGCACCACGGTGGCCAGGGCCTGCGGCAGGATGATCTTGCGGTGGGCCTGCCAATAGTTGAGCCCGAGCGAATCGGCGGCCTCGTACTGGCCCTTGGGAATGGACTGCAGGCCGCCGCGCACGATCTCGGCCATGTAGGCCGCGGCAAACAACGTGATGCCCACCAGCACCCGCACCAGCACGTCGATGCTGGTGCCCGGCGGCATGAACAGCGGGAACATGAAGCTGGCCATGAACAGCACGGAGATCAGCGGCACGCCGCGGATCAGCTCCACGTAAATCGTGCACAGGGTGCTGATCGCGGGCATGTTGCTGCGCCGACCCAGCGCCACGAGGATGGACAGCGGGAACGCGAGCACGATGGACAGGGTGGCCAGCATGATGGTCAGCGGCAGGCCGCCCCAGCGGTCGGTGTCGACCTCTTCCAGGCCGAGCACGCCGCCGCCCATCAGCGTGAAGAACAGCGCCAGCACTGCAATCCAGAGCAACACCAGCCAGGGCTTCCAGAAGGTGCGCACGCAACTCGCCACCAGCAGCGCCACCATCGCGAACGTGGCCACTTCAGGCCGCCACTGCTCTTCAAAGGGGTAGCGGCCGAAGATGATCAGGCGCCACTTTTCGGTGATCACACCCCAGCAGGCGCCCACACCGCGTGCCGCCTGGCACTTGTCGGCATCGGGTACGACGACGGCTGCCGTGACGGCCCACTGCACCAGACCAGGCAGCCACCACACGGCCAAGACCAGCACCAGCAGCGTGGACACCATGTTGCCGGGGCTGCCGAACAGGTTGGTCCGCAGCCACGGGACCAAGCCATTCGTGCGTCTCGGCGAGGGCCGCGGCGCAATGGGTTCGAAGTTCGGAACGACGGAGCTCATTCAACGCTCCTTGATGGCCGCGCGGCGGTTGTACCAATTCATGATCGCCGAGGTGGAGAGCGAGGTCGACAGGTAGACCAGCATGATGAGCGCAATGCACTCGACGGCACGGCCGGTCTGGTTGATGGCCGTGTTCGAGATCGAGACGACGTCCGGGTAGCCGATGGCCACCGCCAGCGAGGAGTTCTTCGTCAGGTTCAGGTACTGGTTGGTCATCGGCGGGATGATCACCCGCAGCGCCTGGGGCAGCACTACCAGTCGCATGGTGGTGCCGCGTGACAGCCCCAGCGAGGAGGCCGCCTCGGTCTGCCCCCGAGGCACCGAGGCAATGCCCGCGCGCACCACTTCGGCGACGAAGGCCGCGGTGTAGAAGACCAGACCGAACAACACCGACAGGAACTCAGGCGTCAGCGAGGTGCCGTCCACCACCGCAGCCTCCGCCTGGCTGGGCAGATTCCACTGGGTGGGCGCGCCTCCGGCTGCCCAACCCAGCACGGCGCCTGCCAGCACCAGGCCCACGCCGGGCAGCAGCACCGCTCGCGTGCGCCCGGTGCGTTCAAAGTGGGCCCGTGCGGCACGTGACCAAGCCCAGGCGCCGAAGCCCCCGGCCACCGCCCCGATCAGCGCCAGGCCGTGTGCGAGCTCCCAGACGGGCACGGGGTAGGCGAGGCCGCCCTTGCTGAGGAAGACCAGGCCGAACAGCGAGGTGGCAGCGTCGGCGTCAGGCAGCCACTCGGTCATCAGCAGGTACCAGACCAGCAACTGCAGCAGGATCGGGACGTTGCGGAACAACTCGACATAGGCGTAGCACAGCCCGCGCACGAGCGCGTTGGACGAGAAGCGGCCGACGCCCAGCAGCGTGCCCAGCAAGGTGGTCAGCACGATGCCGATCAAGGCCACGCGCAGGGTGTTGACCATGCCGACCAGGAAGGCCTGCCAATAGGGCCTGATCGATTCGTAGGGAATCAGCGACTCGCCGATGTCAAAGCCGGCGGGTTGGAGCAGAAAGTCAAAGCCACTCTGGATGCCGCGCGAGCGCATGTTCTCCAGGGTGTTGTAGGCCAGAAACCAGACGCCCAGCGCGATCAGCCCGAGTGCCAGAACCTGGTAGACCAGCCCGCGCACAGCGCGGCTGCGCAGCGACAGCGTGCGCTTGCGTGGAGGGGGGTGACGGCTGGGAATCATCGGGGCTCGTGCAGTTCGCCGGCGGGCCTGGCCCCAAAAGGGGTCGGGACAGCGGACTCAACAGACAGGTGCAAGACCTAAAGCAAGAAAAGGGCCGCCACGACGTTGAGACGTGGCGGCCCGTTCAGCTGCAGGTGCTCAGCGTTCCAGGCTCAGCGCACGGGCGGCGCGTACATCAGGCCGCCCTTGTTCCACAGGTTGTTCACGCCGCGGGGCAGACCCAGGGCCGACTTCGGCCCCACGTTGCGCTCGAAGATCTCGCCGTAGTTGCCCACGGCCTTGATAGCGCGGTAAGCCCAGTCCTTGTCCAGGCCCAGCAACTTGCCGGTGTCCTCGGAAACGCCCAGCAGGCGCTGCACCACGGGGTCGGCACTGGTCTTCATCTGGTCCACGTTGGCCTGGTTGACGCCGTACTCTTCGGCCTCCAGCAGCGCGAACTTGACCCAGCGCGCAATGGCGAAGAGCTCATCGTCACCGCGGCGCACGGATGGGCCCAGGGGCTCCTTGGAGATCAGTTCCGGCAGGATCATGTGATCGGCCGGGTTCTTGGCTTCCTTGTTGCGCACGGAGGCCAGACCGGAGGCGTCCGTCGTGTACGCCTGGCAACGGCCGGCGAAGTAGGCGCCCGTGGCGGCTTCCACCTTCTCAAACACCACCGGCTTGATGTTCAGGTTGTTGGCACGCGAGTAGTCGGTCAGGTTCTTCTCGGTCGTGGTGCCTGATTGCACGCAGACCGTGGCGCCCTTCAGTTGCTTGGCGTTCTTGATCTTGCCCTTGGACGGCACCATGAAGCCCTGGCCGTCGTAATAGGTCACGCCCACGAAGGACAGGCCCAGGGAAGCGTCACGCGTCAGCGTCCAGGTGGTGTTGCGCGACAGGATGTCGATCTCGCCGGACTGCAGCGCCGTGAAGCGCTGCTGCGCGTTCAACGGCACCCACTTGATCTTGGTGGCGTCACCCAGCAGGGCGGCGGCCACGGCCTTGCAGTAGTCCACATCCAGGCCGGACCAGTTGCCCTGGCTGTCCGCTGCCGAGAAACCCGCCAGGCCTGTGTTGACGCCGCAGACGAGCTGGCCGCGTTGCTTGATCGTGTCGATGGTCTTGCCGGCGTGGGCCGGTACTGCGGCCATCGCAGCGGCAGCCACCAGGGCGCCCAGGGCGATACGGGGGAAGGATTTCAGCATGAAGGATCTCCTGGAAGGGTAAGAAAAAGTCGCGCATGCACCCCAACAGGGCATGAGTGGGGCATGGGTGGGGCGCGACGGTAGCCGGAAATCGGGCTTGCAGCAATTGTGCCAATCCCTATCCCGGTGCATTGTGGGGTCGAAAACGGGCTCGGAGTCGCCGCCATGCGACCCTGCGTGCTTGTTCAGGCAGCTCCGCCAGGCCCTGAGCGCTTGATCTGCGGCCACGTCACGCTGTCGTCGCCCAACACGGTGTCCAGGGGGAATCTTCGGCCTGCCAGGTGGTCCTCGATGCAGCGCCACACCAACGGGCTGCGGTGGCGCTCACGGCTGGCGCGGATCTCCTCGGGCCGCATCCACAGGGTGCGCACGATGCCCTCGTCCAGGGCACGACCGGCCTCGGGTTCGCCGCAGCGGCCGGCGTAGGCCAGGCGCAGGTAGGTGACGTCTTCGCCCGTGGCCGGGCGCTGGAAGCGTGAGAGGTACACCCCCAGCAGGCACTCCGGTTCGAAGGGGCGGCCGGTTTCCTCCAGCGCCTCGCGGCACACCGCCTGCAACGGCGTCTCGCCCTGTTCCAGATGGCCCGCCGGGTTGTTCAGCCGCAGTCCTTCGGGCGTGTGCTCCTCCACCAGCAGGTATTCGGGGCCGTCCGGGCCGGGGCGCTCGATGATGGCTGCCACGGTGACGCTGGGTTTCCAACGCTGATCTGTCATGCAGCGGATGCTAACGGTCGGTACTGCAGCGCGGGAATCCGGCCCACGCAAGGGACGCTGCGGGCTGGGCGCAACGTCGCCCCACGCCTGAGCAGAAGACTCGCGCATCCGCCTGCTTCCGGGCGCGGGTTGGGATCGTTGTGTAAGCTGGCGGGTTACGTTATCGGGCCTTTCCAGGCCTTCCCAAGCGTTTTCAGGCCGTTTCTGGCGCAGTTCCCGGGGCAGTTTCCGGGTAGACAGGGGAATCCTCATGCTGATTGGTGTACCAAGAGAGACCGCTGCGGGCGAGAAGCGGGTGGCCACCGTGCCCGACGTGGTGGAGAAGCTCGCCAAGCTCGGATTCACGGTCGCCGTGCAAAGCGGCGCGGGTGACGCAGCCAACTTCGCCGATGACACCTACAGCGCGGCAGGTGCTCAGGTGCTGCCCTCGGCGGCCGACATCTGGTCCACCGCGGACATCGTGTTCAAGGTGCGCCCCCCCACCCCGGAAGAGGTGGCCCAGATGCGCGAAGGCCAGACGCTGATCGGCTTCGTCTGGCCCGCACAGAACCCCGAGTTGATGCAGCAGTTGCAGGCCAGGCGTGCCACCGTGCTGGCCATCGACTGCCTGCCGCGCCAGTTGAGCCG
>JBILSM010000193.1:0-4322 GCA_044372085.1 Rubrivivax sp. | reverse complement strand
AGACGGGGCCCTACCGCAACCGCCCGGGCTTCGGCGTGGTGGCCGAGGCGATGGGCGGGATGCGCCACCTCACCGCCGAGCCCGGCCGAGTGCCGGTGCGCGTGGGCGTGAGCATCGGCGACACCCTGGCCGCGCTGCACGGCGTCATCGGCATCCTGCTGGCGCTGCAGCATCGCCATGCCAGCGGGCGCGGCCAGGTCATCGACGTGGCGCTGTACGAGGCCGTCTTCAACTGCATGGAAAGCCTGCTGCCCGAGTACAGCGCATTCGGCGCGGTGCGCGGCGCGGCCGGCAGCGCCCTGCCAGGCATTGCACCCACCAATGCCTACCGCTGCGCGGATGGGGGCTACGCTCTCATTGCGGGCAATGGCGACAGCATCTTCCGCCGGCTGATGACCTTGATCGGCCGCGACGACCTGGCCCACGACGCGAGCCTTGCCGACAACGCCGGGCGCGTGGCGCGCGTGGAGGAGCTGGACGCCGTGATCGGCGCCTGGACCGCACAACGCAGCGTGGACGACGTGCTGGCAGCCCTCGACAGTGCCTCCGTGCCCTCCGGGCGCATCTACACCGTGGCCGACATCGCCGCAGACCCGCACTACCGCGCCCGCGACATGCTGCAGGACGTGCCCCTGGACGACGGTTCCATGCTCACCCTGCCCGGCATCGTGCCCAAGCTCTCGGCCACGCCGGGCAGTCACCGCCGCAACGCGCCCACCCTCGGGCAGGACACCGGCGACGTGCTGCGCGACATCGGCTTGACCGAAGCGCAGATCGTCGCCCTGCGTGAGCGCGGCATCGTGAACTGAACCCACGGGGCGCCCACATGCCACGCATCCACTTCAACGAAGTCGTCACCCGCGACGGCTTCCAGAACGAGCCCGCCTTCGTGCCCACGGACGCCAAGGTGGCGCTCATCGACGCGCTCAGCGCCTGCGGCTACGCCAAGATCGAGGTCACCTCGTTCACTTCGGCCAAGGCCATACCGATGCTGCGCGATGCCGAGGAGGTGATGGGCCGCATCCAGCGCATCCCCGGCGTCGAGACCACCGTGCTCGTGCCCAACGTGCGGGGGGCCGAGCGTGCGCTGGAATCGCGTGCCGACGAGCTGAACCTGGTGATGTCGGTCTCGGAAACGCACAACCTGGCCAACCTGCGCATGCCGCGCGAGAAAAGCTTTGCGGCCTTGCGCGAGGTCATCGCCATGGCGGCCGGCCGCGTGCCTGTCAACGTGTCGCTCTCGGCCTGCTTCGGCTGCCCGATGGAAGGCGCCGTCCCGGCCGACGAGGTGTTCCGCTGGGCGGACCGTTTTGCGGACCTGGGCGTGCGCGGCCTCACCATCTGCGACACCACGGGCATGGCCCATCCGACGCAGGTGGCGCTGCTGTGCCGCGCCCTGCGCGAGCGCTTTGGCGCCCTGCAGCTCACGCTGCACTTCCACAACACGCGTGGCATGGGTCTGGCCAACGTGCTGGCTGCGGTGCAAGAAGGCATAGACCGCTTCGACGGCTCGCTCGGCGGACTGGGCGGCTGCCCCTATGCCCCCGGCGCCACTGGCAACGTCTGCAGCGAAGACGCCATCCACATGCTGCATGCCATGGGCTACGACACGGGCATCGACCTGCCGCGCCTGCTGGCCGTGGCGCGCAGCCTGCCCGCCATCGTCGGCCACGACGTGCCCGGCCAGGTGGCCAAGGCGGGCCTCATCACCGATCTGCACCCCGCGCCGGCCTACGTGGCCGAACTTCGGAGCCAATTCTCATGATCGACCACCTCGACCATCTCGTCCTCACCACCGCGCGCCGCGAGGCCTGTGTGGACTTCTACACCCGCGTGCTCGGCATGCAGCTGGAGAGCTTCATCGGCGGCACGCCGCCCGTCGAACGCCAGGCCTTCAAGTTCGGAAATCAGAAGATCAACCTGCACGTGCAGGGCTCGGAGTTTGAGCCCAAGGCGCACCTGCCAGTGCCCGGCGCGCTGGACCTGTGCTTCATCGCCTCGGTCCCGCTCGAGCAGGTGATCGAACGCCTGCGCGCGGCGCCGTGGCCCATCATCGAAGGGCCTGTGATGCGCACCGGCGCCACGCAAAAGATCCGCTCCGTCTACGTGCGCGACCCGGACTTCAACCTGATCGAGATCTCCGAGCTGGCTTGAGGGCCCGGAGAAGCCGTCACTCATCTACAGGAGACAACATGCAAAGACGAACCCTGATCACTGCTTTTGGCGCCGCGGCGCTGACAGCCCACCCGGCTTTGCGCGCCCAAGGGGCCTGGCCGCAGAGACCGGTCACGCTGGTCGTGCCCAGCGCGCCCGGAGGTACGACCGACTTCACGGCCCGGCTGGTGGCCGATGGCCTGCAACGCGCGCTGGGCCAACCTGTGGTCATCGACAACAAGCCCGGTGCTTCCGGGAACATCGGCAACCAGTTCGTGGCCAAGGCGCGGCCCGATGGCCACACGCTGCTGGTGGCCTACAGCGGTTTCCAGGTGGGCAACCCGCACCTGTTTCCCAACACGGGCTGGGACCCGATCAAGGACTTCACACCCATCGTCATGATGACGCGGGCGCCGCAGGTCATCGCCATCAACGGCAATCTGAAGGCGAACACGGTGGCCGAGCTGGTGGCCTTTGCCAAGGCCAACCCGGGCAAGCTGAACTACGCCTCGTCTGGCAATGGGTCCATCCAGCACATCGCTGGCGAACTCTTCAAGCAGTTGACGGGCACCTTCATCACCCACATCCCCTACCGCGGTGCGGGCCCGGCCGTGCAAGACCTCATCGGTGGGCAGGTGGACCTGTTCATCACCACGCCGGCCTCCGTGGTGCAGCATGTCAGGTCGGGCAAGCTGAAGGCGCTGGCCGTGTCCAGCGCCAGCCGCCTGTCAGCGCTGCCGCAGGTACCCACGGCCTTGGAGGCCGGGCTCAAGGGCTTCACCCTGGATTCGTGGTTCGCGCTGTACGGCCCGGCCGGCCTGCCAGCCGAGGTGGTGCAGACCCTGAACACCGAGATCAGCAAGATCCTGAACATGCCCGACATCAAGCGCAGGGCCGAAGAGGCGGGCACGTCGGTGGAACTGATGAGCCCGGCGCAACTGGGTGACTACACGCGCAAGGAACTGGAGTACTGGGGCAAGGTGATCAAGTCCGCGAAGATCACGGCGGACTGAATCCGGCGCTCGTCGCCCGCGGTGACCACCTGGGCGTTCCTCACCACGAACAGGCCGCGCCCTGCGGCCTGCGCACGGGCGGCCGCCAAGACGGCCTGGTGGCGGTTCATCGGCCCGTCGGCGCAAAGTCGCGTGGACGGGCGCCTGCTCAGTCCAGCGTGACGCCAGCTTCCTTGATGACCCTGGCCCACTTCACTTGGGTGCCACGCCCCCAAGCTCCTGCGAGATGCGCCGCACGGCCTTGGCCAGCAGTTGCTTTGCTACAGTGGGGCTGACACGCTGGATGCGAGGCGCAAGAAGCTCGGTGTGAACGAGCCGCGAGCACCCGGCCAGCCACCTCAGCGCATCCAGCGCGCCGCTGCCTCCAGCAGGCCCTGACGCACTTGCTGCTGGCGCGCCGGGTCGGTGTGGCCGCAGGCCAGCCGGCACATCCAGTCCGTGGGCGACTCGAAGTCGCAGTGGGAAGCCCCAGCGATCAGTTCGTCGCGCCACAGCGCCGGCAGCGCGCTGGCCCAGGGGGCGGCCACCGCTTCGGCATTGCAGCGAGAGGGCGGCGCGCGCAGCAGCAGGGCCTCGGTGCGCAGCCGTGAGGCCGCTGCCAGGCCCAGGCGCTCGGCCTCGTCGGGCAGCGTGCGGTCGAACGGGTCCAGCCCGACATAGCCGACCACGCCGGGCGTGTGGGCCGCCAGCAGGCTGGACAGCCCGCCGGCGGAAAAGCCCACCAGCATGACGCGCTCCACGGGCGCGCCGAAAACTCCGCCCGCACGCAGCGAAGCCACCAGCGCGGCCAGGGCGCGGGCATTGCAGCGGAAGTCGAAGGTGCAGGGCAGGTCCGGCGTCAGCGTCAGGACGCCCACATCGGCCAGCGCCTGCGCATGCCCCGCCAACGTGCGCCGACTGCGCGTGAAGCCGTGCGAGAGGACGGCCGCCCCGCGCAGCGGGCTGGCGGCGGGGTAGACGTCCAGCGTGACGCGGTGGCCGTCGAGTTCGTGTACCTGGGTCTGTGCCTTGACCGGCTGTTGAACCTGCGAAGGCTCGGCAGGCGCGGCCGCAGCCGCCATGGTGACCAGGGCCGCTGCCGCACCCGCTAGCGCCAGGCACATCTGGCTTCCAAGGCGAACCCAGGTACTCATGCCTGCATTGTCGGCGGGCCCT
>JBILSM010000192.1:0-4355 GCA_044372085.1 Rubrivivax sp. | reverse complement strand
TGCTGCGGGCACTGGGATCACCACAGGCCGTGCTCGGGGCTTCTGCCAGTCAGTGGTCGGCCGCGGCCAGCCCCGCTGCGGCACAGGCCTTGTCGACCCCGGACCCGCAGGCCGACGCCCGGCTGCAGATGGCGCTGGATTGGCTGGCCGGGCATCCGAGTCGCCGGGTGCTGAACCTGGGAGATACCCAATATCCGCAGCCTCTGCTGCATTGCGGAGACCCTCCCCTGATGTTGTTCCTGGAGGGTCGGTTGGACCTGTTGCAACGGCCTTCAATGGCGGTGGTGGGCAGCCGCCAGGCCACGCCGCAAGGGCTGGCCCATGCGCGGCAGTTCGCCAACGTGCTCAGCCATGCCGGTGTCACCGTGGTGTCGGGGCTGGCCACCGGCATCGACGGCGCCGCCCATGAGGGCGCCCTGACGGGCCCAGGCTCCACCTTGGCCGTCATCGGTACCGGCCCAGACATCGTCTACCCGAGCCGTCACGGCAGGTTGTGGCGCCGCATCGCGCAGGACGGGTTGGTGGTCAGCGAACATGCGCCGGGCACCCCGGCGCTGGCGCACCACTTTCCGCACCGCAACCGCATCATTGCCGGACTCACACGGGGCACGCTCGTGGTGGAGGCGACGCTGAGGTCCGGTTCGCTGATCACGGCTCGTCTGGCGATGGAGGGCGGGCGCGAGGTTTTTGCAGTGCCGGGGTCGATCCAGTCCCCGCAGGCCAAGGGCTGTCACGAGTTGATCCGGCAGGGTGCACAACTGGTGGAGTCCGCCCAGGAGATCCTGGAGTCGCTGGGACTGCCCGTGAGCCCGACCGATTCCCCCGCGCCGCCTGCGTCCGCCGCAGGCGCGGCGGTGCCGGACGCACCGGAAAGCGCTGACGGACCTGACGACCCTGACCCACGCTCGCCCCATGGGCGGCTCCTGCGCGCCATGGGCCATGACCCTGTGAGCCTGGACACGCTGGTCGGGCGTACGGGCGACGCCGCCTCGGTGCTGGGTGCGCGCCTGCTCGAGCTGGAGTTGCAGGGCTTGGTGGCCCGACTGCCCGGCGGCCGGTTCCAGCGTCAGCAGGCCGGTTGAAACGGCAAACGGCCCAAGGTGCCGTGAAGGCCCTGCGAGGCAGGTCTTTGCGGTCGACGCCCACAGCCCCTCGGGTATAGTGGTTCGATGTTTGATGTGCTGGTGTATCTGTACGAAAACTACTGGCGTCCTGACGCTTGTCCGGACCATCGGCAGCTCACCCGCAAACTGTCGGCTGTGGGCTTCGAGTCTGATGAGATCCAGGAAGCCCTGGCCTGGCTGGAAGGCCTGTCCACCAGCGCGCAGGCCGTGCATGAGCAAGGCGACGACACCAGTCTGCGCATCTACACCGAGGCCGAGCGCGAATTGCTGGGCGAGGAGTGCGTGGGCTTTCTGTGCTTCCTGGAGTCTGCCGGAGTCCTTCCCGCAGCCCTGCGCGAGATGGTCATCGACCGGGCCAGCGCCCTGGGGCCTGGTCGTCTGGACCTCGAAGAGTTCAAGATCATCATCCTGATGGTGTTCTGGAGCCTGGGCGAGGAGCCCGACGCGCTGATCCTGGACGAGCTCTTCGTCGATCCGGAGCAGCGGCTCATCCACTGACGCCGATCAGGTCGGCGCGGGGCGGCTCAGGGCATCGGCGGCTTGGGCAACAGGCCCAGGATGTCCAGCGATCCCCTGATCCCCTTGATGGTGAGATCCTCGTCCTGCGCGGGTTGCAGGAGGCCGCTTTGCAGGTAGGCCGCGAGCCTGCGCAGCTGGAACAGCATGCACTGGCCCTCGGCCGACACGAACAAGGACAGCAGCCGGCGCGTGCCCTGCCAGACCAGCTGCACCGGCCGCTCGGTGCCACCATGCTTGAGCATGTACCAACTGCCCGCCGGCAGCTCGCGGGCCCAGGACAGCATGGCGGCGATAGGTTCGCCGCCACCTTCTGATACCACTTCCAGTTCGGTGTCGGAAGCGCCCGGGATGTCGCGCACGAAGGAGGCGTCGATGTCGATCTGCAGTCCCTCGGGCATCATCTCTTCCAGCGACTCCAACTGCTCCATCAGGTCTTGAAGCTTGCGCTGGGGAAGGGGCGCGGCCTTGGCGGTGAAGCCCTCGGTCAGGCTGTCGTTGAGCTTCTTGATCAGATCTTCCTGGCGATCCGCGGGAATGCCCGCCGTGGACATGCCCTCGCGTAGGGCCTTGAGCAAGGCGGGCATCCGGCGCAGGACATCGGCCCGTTCTTCGCGTGTCACCTTGGCCCCGGCCGACCAGATCAGATCGCTGGCCACGCGTTTCATGGCTCGTGCCCGGTCGCTGGACGGCCCCTGGCTGACCGAGACGGTGGCCAGCACGTCGGCCCAGACATCGAACAGGAACTGGCGCACGCCGTCTTGAACTGGCTCGCCTTCCAGCATGCGGCGGAACTCGATGGTGTTCTGGATGGCCAGCGTCTCACGCTGCTCCAGCTGTTGCGCCAGCGAGAGTGCCTTGCGGCTCGTCTCGCTCTGCTCACGAAAGTAGCTCTCGAGGAACTTCTCGAACTCGCCAAGGACCGTCTGGAACACGCGGCGGCCGGAGTCCGGGTAGGCCTCCACCACCTGAACGATGCGCTTGAGCTCCAACTCCAGTGCCTCGTCTGCAGCTGGCCCTTTCCGGCCAAAGCCCAAGACACAAGCCCCCATGCGGTCAATCAGGCGTCGTGTCGGGTGGTCCGGTGAGGTGAACAGTTCGGGCTCGCTGGTCGCTACGCGCAGGACGGGCATCTGCAGCCGTGCAAACCACACACGCACGGCGGCTGGCAAGCGGTCCTCGGCCAGGATGCTGTGGAACATGAGGGCAACAATCTCCAGCGTGGTGCGCTCACCCTGCGTGGCCGGGGCGTAGTGCCACGACTGGCCGGCAGGTCCTTGCCCTTGCAGCGGCGCCACCACCGTCGCTGCCCCGGCCTCGGGGTCCGATCGCAAGGAGGAGTCCATGACCGTAGCCTGGAACGCGGTCGCACCCGGTTCTGCAGTCGGTGGACCGTCGGCCAATGCACCCAGCCGGTGCAGCGCGCCCAGCAGCTTGTGCGCTGGCTCTTCGGCCTGCGGCACGGGCGCAGGCTGTACCGCGGGTGGCCCATCCCCTGCCAACTGCTCTGCAGCGAAATGGCTCAGGTGCAGGGTGACCGTGTTGCCACTCCAGGGAGTTGAAGCGGCAGCAGCGGGGTCCGGTTCGGTAGACCGGGGGGGTCCGCCGTCACCGTCCGTACCGCTTGTGTTCCCGTCCAAGGCGGGGGCCGGAGCCTGCCCTGGGGGCTTCAACGCGTCTTTGCGCAGGGGCCGCAGGCTGATCTGTGGCATGACACCATGATCCACCAGCCACTCGTTGGCTGCGTGGTACGCCTGCTCAAGGCGCAAGGCGAAGGCGTCCTGCAGGCTGGGCTGCAGGTCCTGCCAGAGATCCAGCGGAAGTTCGGCTGCCTCCCATGCCCGAATGGCGATACGTGCCACGGCATCTGGCTTCAGCAGGTCACGGGCATCAAGTTCTTCGGCTTGTTCAAGCCGGGTGATCCGGGCCCGAAGGTCGTCGAACTGGCCACGGGCACGCTCTAGAAGGGCCACCGCCAGTTGGAAGGCCAGCCACTCCGCGCTGTGCTGCGCATCCCCGGTTTCCAGCGCCGGTGGCTCGCTGGCTTCCTGCGCCAGCCAGCCCAGTTCCAAGGCGACTCGCAGCTCATGTGTCATGCCCTGCACCCAGGCCGGCAGGTTCTCCGCCAGCAGGCGGGAGCGGTGGTCTCGCCGCTGCCCGGGCTCATGGAGGCCGTTACGGGGCAACTGCGCTCGCGCGCAGGCGAGCACATGCTCACTCAGGGCGGGAAGTGAGGCTTCCAGCTGCAGGGCGAACACTCGACGCGCCAGTCCCGCCGGGGACTGGTGAGCACCGTGCCTGGTCATCGCGTGGGCCCGTGTGTTGGAGGCGTGCTGATGCGCGCTACACCACCGCCCCGGCGTTCGGGTCGTTCGGGTCCTGCTCCTTGCCCGGGGTGGCCTTGACCAGGTCTTCGCGCTTGACGCCCAGCCACATCGCGATGCCTGCCGCCACGAAGATCGAGGAGTAGATGCCGAACAGGATGCCGATGGTCAGGGCCACCGCGAAATGGTGCAGCGTGGGTCCGCCGAAGAACAACATCGAAAGCACCATGATCTGGGTGGAGCCGTGGGTGATGATGGTACGGCTGGTGGTGCTTGTGATGGCGTTGTCGATCACCTGAGGGGTGGTCATCTTTCGCATCTTCCGGAAAACTTCACGGATGCGATCGAAGATCACCACCGACTCGTTGACCGAGAAGCCCAGCACGGCCAA
>JBILSM010000191.1:0-4380 GCA_044372085.1 Rubrivivax sp. | reverse complement strand
CCCACAGCAGGCAAGGTAGCGCTTATCGTGCCCAACCCAGCCCCTGGCGACGCCCCCGCGGCACCCCCCGCCGCCTCAACAGGGATGAACGCGACGCCTTCCCGCGCCCTGTGGTTTTCCTGGCCCACCTGGATGTGGGGCCTGCTGCTGGCCTCGTGCACGGTGGTGCTGGATTTCTTTGTGGTTCTCGCCTGCCTGGGTGTTATCGAATCGACCATCGGTGCATCCAAGGCGCAGTTGCAGCTGGTGCTGGGGGCGTACGCGATTGCGAACGCAGCGATGCTGATCGTGGGCGGTCGGCTGGGCGACCTGCTCGGCCGCAAGCGAACCCTGCATGTGGGGCTGGGCCTGTTCGCGCTGGCCTCGATCGGCTGCGCCACGGCCACGGATCCCGCCACGCTCATCCTCTTCAGAGCGGGCCAGGGCGTGGCAGGGGCCCTGATGCAGCCCCAGGTGCTGGGCCTGCTGTCGGTGTCTTTCCAGGGGCCCGGGCGCACCCGGGCCTTCGACCTGTACGCGGCCACCATGGGCTTTGCCGCCGTGTCGGCGCAGTTGATCGGCGGGGCCCTGGTGGGCCTGCTGCCGGCGGACGTGGGCTGGCGGGCCTGTTTCTGGCTTTCCGTGCCCTTGTGTCTGGGCTCGGCCTGGTGGGCGCGGGGCGTGATTGACCCCTCCAAGCCGCCCGCCACCTCCACGTCTGGCGCAACGCCAGGCGGGCAGGCGTCCGCCGTACGGGGCTTCTCGGGCTTGCCAAGCCTGTTCCGCCGCATCGACCTGGTGGGTGCCCTGCTGTTGGGAACCCTGCTGGCCTGCCTGTGCGCGGCGCTCACCCTGGGGTACGAGCAAGGCTGGCCCGAATGGTCGCAGGGGGCCCTGGTGATGGCCGCGGCGTGCGCAGTGGCGCTGTGGGCCTGGCAGGCCCTGGGCCGCAAGCTGGGCCACCACCGCATCATCCCGCCGGGCGTGCTGAGCGCGAACCGCTTCTGGCTGGCGCTGCTGACCATCGCCGCCTTCTATGCGGGCGTGGCCAGCCTGTACTTCGTGATCGCCCTGGAGCTGCGGGACAAGGCCAGCCTCCCGCCCCTGGGGGTGGCAGCGGTGCTGTGCGTGATGGCGGCCTCCTTCGTGACGGCCTCGTCCTCACGCCGCGTCAAGGCTTGGGTGGGCGCCTGGTGGGCCGAGACCGGGCTGGGCATGCTGGCCCTGGGGCACCTGGTGATGTGGGCCGCCTCCACGCTGGCTGACGCCTCGCCCTGGGCACAGCTGTCGGTGTACGCCCTGGCGGTGTTGCTGCAGGGCCTGGGCATCGGCCTGATCATGGGCCAGCTCGTGGGAACCTCCCTGGCCAAGGTGCCGGTGCAGTGGGCATCGGTGGGCGGGGGCATGGCCTCCACCTTGCAGCAGATCGGCAATTCCATGGGCATTGCCGGAGTGGGTCTGGCCTACCTGCGTGATGACGGCCAAAGCGGCTCCACCGGGGCGGCCGTGGCGTACTTTCTCGTGCTGTTGGCGGTGGTGCTGGCACTGCGGCTGGCGGCGGGCCGTCCGACCGGCGCGCGCTGATGAGCGCCCAGGCCCTTGCCGGGACCTGCCGGACAGCCCGTGCAGGACCCCACTGCCGGCCCCAGTGCCGGCCCTTCATGCCACTGCCCACCCCAGGCGGTGCGGGCCCCTCTTGAAGCGCCGCGACTGGCTCAGAGGCGCTGGCGCGCTGGCCCTGCCGGCCTGGGCCCGCCATGCCAGCGCAGCCGACACCCCCCGCTTCGGCCTGGGCGTGGCCTCAGGCCAGCCCCGGCCGGATGGCATGGTGCTGTGGACTCGGCTGACGGGCCCCGGCCTGCCCGAGAGCGTGCCGGTGCACTGGGAACTGGCGCACGACGAGGGCTTCACGCGGATCGCGGCCCGCGGTGTCGAGCTGGCGCAGGCCGAGACAGCCCACAGCGTGCACGCGGAGCCCGCCGGCCTGGCCCCCGGGCGCGCCTGGTGGTACCGCTTCACGGCCCTGGGCGATCGAAGCCCGGCGGGCCGCACGCGCACGGCACCCGACCCCGGCGCCGAGGCGACCCTGCGTTTTGCCATCGCCAGTTGCCAGCGTTGGGAGTACGGGCACTATGCCGCGTGGCGGGACATCACGGCCTCGGAGCCCGACCTCATCGTCTTCCTGGGTGACTACATCTACGAATACCCGCTGCTGGCCAACGACCCGGTGCGCCCGATCAGCGGCGGCCTGGTCACCACGCTGGACGGCTACCGGGACCGCTACGCCCAGTACAAGGCCGACCCCTTGCTGCAGGCCGCTCACGCCTGTGCGCCCTGGGTCATGGTGTGGGACGACCATGAGGTGGAGAACGACTACGCGGCCGGGGTCGGCGGGGGCCTGCTGGGCCCCTCGCTGGGGGCCATGCTGGGGGATTTCGGCCGCCGCCGCGCTGCCGCCTACCAGGCCTACTGGGAGCACATGCCCTTTCCCAAGTCGGTCCGGCCGACCGGGGACGGCATGCGCATCTACGGCCACCTGGACTGGGGGCGCCTGGCCCGCATACAGCTGCTCGACAACCGCCAGTACCGTGATCCGCAGGTCTGCCCGCGGCCGGGGCGTCTGGTGGGCTCGCACACGGTCTCGCTCAAGGCCTGCACCGAACTGCTGGACCCCCGACGCAGCCTGCTGGGCGCGGCGCAGGAGCGCTGGCTGGCGCAGAACTGGAGCCTGGAGCGGCCCTGGAACCTGGTGGCCCAGCAGACCCTGATGTCGCGCCTGAGCTGGACCGATCCGGCCGCCGACCCCACCTACTGGACCGACGGCTGGGACGGCTACGCCCCGTCACGCCAGCGGCTGCTGAGCGCGGCGGCGCAGCGCCAGGTGCCGGGGCTGGTGGTGCTGGGCGGCGACGTGCACGCGCACTATGTGAGCGAACTCAAGACCAGCTACGACGACCCGCGCAGCCCGGTGGTGGGCGCAGAGTTCTGCGGCACTTCCATCTCCAGCCGCGGCCCGGCGCAGTCACGCCTGGATGCCGCCCTGCCGTTGAATCCGCACCTGCTGTACGGCAACGCCCGCCATCGCGGCAGCGTGCTGTTCCGCCTGGACGCCCGCGCGCTGCACGCCGACCTGCGGGCCGTGGACCGGCCGCGTGAGGAAGACAGCGCGGTGCGCAGCGCGGCACGCTTCGTGGTCGAGGCGGGCCGGGCTGGCCCGCAGCGGGCTTAACGTCCCTGGCTTGAAGGGCGCCGGGCAGGCTCAATCCGGCGTGCACAGGCAGTGCACCACCGCCTCGAAAGGCCGGCGACGCTGGGCCAGGTCATGCAGCCAGACCATGTCCTGCAAGGCCTGTGCGCCGGCCTGCCCCAACCCGAGCCCGGGGCCGAGCCCGAGCGCCTTCGCAGGGGCTGAAGACGCCGCCGGATCCAGTCCCAGGGCCTGCAGCACCCCGGCCGACACGCTGGACTGGAAGAAGCCCATCAACTGCTCCAGCCGTGCGGGCTCGCGCTCCATCCATCGCAGGCGTGCATCCTCGGGCAGCTTCGCGCGCGCGGCCGCCACCTTCAGCGCATCGGCCCAGGCGCCGGTGCGGTCGATCAGCCCGCGCTCCAGGGCCTGGGCGCCCGTCCACACACGGCCCTGCGCCACGGCGTCGATCTTGTCGGGCGTGGTCTTGCGGGCCGCCGCCGCCTTGGCCGTGAAGTCGGCGTAGATGCGGCCGATGGCGGACTGGATCAGCTGCTCGAAGCGCGGGTCGAGCGGGCGGCGCGGGTCGTAGCCTGTGGCCAGCCACGTGGTGGCGTAGCCGCCCGTGCCCACCGACAGCTTGTCCATCAGGCCTTGCGCGGTGGGCAGCATGCCGAACACGCCGATAGAGCCGGTGATGGTGGCCGGATCGGCCATCACCTCGTCGGCGGCCAGGGCGATCCAGTACCCACCCGAGGCCGCCACATCGCCCATCGACACGACCACGGGCTTGCCCGCCGCCCGCGTGAGCTCCAGTTCGCGGCGGATCAGTTCCGACCCCAGGGCGCTGCCGCCAGGGGAGTTCACACGCAGCACCACGGCCTTGACCTCGTCATCGTCGCGCGCTTTGCGGATCAGCTCGGCCGTGGAACGCCCGCCGATACGCCCGGGCGGCTCGCTGCCCTCTCCGATCTCGCCCTCGGCCACCACCACGCCAATGGCCGGGCCGCTGGCGCCAGACTTCTGGCGCGACAGGTACTCGCGCCAGCCGATCTGCCGGAAGGTCTTGGCCTTGGGGTCCTCGGCGCCGCGCTCGATGAGCATCGACCGCAGTTCGTCGCGGGTCTTGAGGCCGTCCACCAGCCGGCCTTCCAGTGCCAGGCGCGCGGTGTCACCCTGCAGTGTCTGCAGGCTGCCGGGCAGCGCGGCAATGC
>JBILSM010000190.1:0-4383 GCA_044372085.1 Rubrivivax sp. | reverse complement strand
GGTGCCGGTCCACTCGCCGCTGGTCAGCTTGGGCAGGTAGGTGGCCTTCTGCTCGGGCGTGCCGTGGGCGTGCAGGCACTCGTAGGCACCGTGCGACAGGCCGGGGTACATGGTCCAGGCCTGGTTGGCCGAGTTCAGCATCTCGTAGAAGCACTGGTTCACCACGATGGGCAGGCCCTGGCCGCCGTACTCGGGGTCGCAGCCCAGCGCGGGCCAGCCGCCCTCCACGTACTTGGCATAGGCCTCCTTGAAGCCTGCCGGGGCGGTCACCTCGTGCGTGGTCTTGTCCAGCGTGCAGCCCTGCGCATCGCCGCTGGCATTGATGGGGAAGATCACCTCGGCGGCGAACTTGCCGCCCTCTTCCAGCACGGCGTTGATGGTCTCGGCGTCGATGTCCGCGTGACGCGGCAGCATCTTCAATTCCTCGGTGACGTTGAGGAGTTCGTGCAGCACGAACTGCATGTCGCGCAGGGGCGGGTTGTAGACGGGCATGGGGTTCTCCTTGAAGTCAACGGGACAGGATGCGCTCGAAGCCGGCGCGGGCGCGCGCCGCAGCACCCGGGGTGCGCAGGAAACGTGCGTCGTGGTGAAGGGCCAGGATCAGGCCGTGGATCTCGAACAACATCTGCTGCGGGTCGGCGTCGGCGGGCAGGTGGCCTTCGCGCACCGCCAGTTCGATGGCACGGCCCAGGGCCTGGTGCCACGCCCGCACCATCTCCACCAGGGCGTCCCTCACGAGGCCGGGGCGGTCGTCGAACTCCACCGCGCCGCTCATGTAGATGCAACCGGAATCGATCTCCACCGAGACGCGCCGCACCCAGCGCTCGAACAGCGCGCGCAGGCGCGGCAGGCCGCGCGGCTCCTTCATGCAGGGTTGGAAGACCTCGGACTCGAAGCGGGCGTGGTATTCGCGCACCACCGAGATCTGCAGTTCCTCTCGCGAGCCGAAGTGCGCGAACACGCCGGACTTGCTCATGCCCATCAACTCCGCCAGCGCGCCGATGGACAGACCCTCCAGGCCCATGTGCGAGGCCAGACCGAGGGCGGCCTCCAGGATGGCGGCTCGCGTCTGTCGGCCCTTGTTGGGCGCTGTTCGCGGTTCGGCGGGGGCCAGGGTATCCATCATCGCGTGGCGTGGCTTGTGTTTGCGTGGGGCCGGTGAGGGGCCGCGGTTCGCCCGACCGTTGCCGGCGGGTGCGGAATCACAAAATCGAACGATCGTGCTATTTTGCATTCCCGCCGCGGTTTGTCCACCCCTGAGGGCAGCGGATTGAAGGGGCTTTCGGTTCCGGCGCAAGCCCACAAGCCCGCGTCGCAGCGCTGACACGGAACATTGGTATCCTCCTTGCCCGAGGACGGATCGGCATGGAAGTACTTCAGCTCGACGTTTCCGGCAGGCCCCAGGCCTGGATCTCGGCCCAGGAGGCCGCCACGCTGTACGCCAGCAACACGGTGAGCTGGACGCTGGGCGAGGCCGTGCAGGTGCTGCGGGGCGGCATCCAGCGCGCCACGGGCCAGCAGTCGCGCATCGAGGTCCACCCCATCATCGCCGTCAAGGGCGCCGTGCCCAGCAGGGCCTGGCGCACCGAGCCGGCGCTTAGCAACCCCAAGCTGTTCGTCCGAGACCGGCACCTGTGCGCCTACTGCGGGCGCGCCTTCCGGTTCGAGGAACTGACGCGTGAGCACATCGTGCCGGTGTCACGCGGCGGCCATGACACCTGGATGAACTGCATCACCGCCTGCCGCGGCTGCAACGGCCACAAGGGCAACCGGCTGCCTGAAGAGGCGCGCATGAGTCTTCACTACCTGCCCTACGTGCCCAGCCTGCACGAGGACATGATCCTGCGCGGCCGCCGCATCCTCAGCGACCAGATGGAGTTCCTGCTGGCCAGCGTGCCGCGCCATTCGCGCCTGCACGGCTGAACGCGGGGCCCGCGCCGTGGGACGCGTGCGCGGCGGCTTGTGCGCCGCAGTCGCCGGCAAGGTTTCTTCACATTCAGCGGGCATGATCGCGCCCAGGGGCGCAGGCCCCACCTTGCACCACCCTTGACCGAGGACCCACCGCAATGAATGCACGTCTGACCGCCCTGGCACTGGCCGCCACCCTGGCCGCCTGCACCACCACCAGCCCCGATGTGGTCCGCCGGGAGGATGCCAACCGCATGTCCACCGTGACCGATGCTGTGGTGCTTTCCGTGCGGCCGGTGACGGTGGAGGGCCAGCAAAGCGGCGTGGGCGGTGCGGCCGGCGGGGTGGTGGGCGCCATCGCCGGGGGCTCCCTCGGCAGCGGCCGGCGCGACAACACCGTGGGAGGCGTTCTGGGGGCCGTGGCCGGTGCGGTGGTGGGCAACGCCATCGAGCGCTCTGCCACCAAGGAAGAAGCGTTGGAGGTGATGGTGCAGTTACGCAACGGCGAACGCCGAGCCATCGTGCAGGCCAAGGGCACGGAAGAACTGCGTGCGGGCGACCCCGTGATCATCGTCACCACGGGTGGCAAGGTCCGCGTCACGCGGGCGCCGGCCGTGGTGCCGGCCACGCCTGCGGGCGTTCCTGCGCAGCGCAGTTGACGGGCGGAAAAGCCGAAGCGCCGAAAGCCGCAGCGAGGCAGGCCGCTATGGGGCCAGCGGGCTGCGCATGTCGGCAGCCGCCGCTTCCTCCAGCAAGAGCGCGGCCTGCGCGGCGTGTTCCTCGAAGAGGTGGTGCTGCAAGCCATAACGCACCAGGGACGCCGTGCCCGCCACGCCCAGCTTCTCCATGATGTGGGCCTTGTGGGTGCTGACCGTCTTGATGGACAGGTGCAGCTCGCCGGCGATGTCGGTCAGGCGCTTGCCCGCCATGATGTGCCGGTAGACCTCGAATTCGCGGTTGCTCAGTTGCTGGTGCGCCGGGGCGTCGTCCATGTCCTTGAGGCCCACCGCCATGCGTTCGGCCAGTTCGGACGGCACGTAGGCGCCGCCCGCGGCGATCTTGCGAATGGCATGCACCAGTTGATCGGCCGCGCTGTCCTTGGTGAGGAACCCGCTGGCGCCTGAGCGGAAGGCGCGCACCGCGAACTGGTCCGAGGTGTGCATGGTCAGCACCAGCACCTTGGTGGAGGGGAAATCGCTGCGGATGCGCTTGATCAGGTCCATTCCCGGCACCCCCGGCATGGACAGGTCCAGCACCACCACATCGGCCTGGTGACGGCGCAAGGCCTCGATCACTTCGTTGCCGGTGCCGGCCTCGGCCACCACCTCAATGTCGAACTCCGACGTCAGCAGACGGCGCAGGCCTTCACGCAACATCTGGTGGTCATCGGCCAACACCACGGTGTAGGCACCGGTGATCGGATTGTTCAAGACGTTCCCCCTGTCCCTGCACGCCGCGGTGTAGCGCACAACCGCCTGATTCATTGTCAGACACAAAGCTGTCACGAAGCACTGCCCCTGCACCGTGCGCCGTGACGCTGTTGGCGATATTGGCGCCCGCATCGCGCCGGTTCATGACCCAAGTCAAAGGCCATCGGAGCGAAGAACATCGCGCCGCACCCTGGCGTTGCACGCGGTGCCCCGTGAGTACCTCGTGGATGCCGCGTGGATCCCCCGCCCGGCATCGGAGTTCTCCGATAGCCGGGTCGACCTTCGCGCCCGACAGGGGTCCGGACTCCGAAGCCAGCTTCGTCCACGCGCCGATACCGCGCAGACCCCAGTTGAGGGAAGCTGGCGGCTCGCTCAACAACACCATCTGCTCAGGGAGAAACCATGACGCTCGTCACGCAAACCGCCGGCCCCGCTGACCTCGCAAGCCCGAAGACCTCCTCCTCCGCCGTCGGCACGGCCCGCTGCACCGCCTCGGACCTGCTGCGCTGGGCCGGCCTGGGCGACCAGGTCAGCGACCAGACCGACCGCATGCCCTACGCCACACGGCGCGTGCGCGCCGACACGGCCCTGGTGCATGAGGGCAACCCCTTCGAGTACCTGTACTTCGTCTGCGCCGGCAGCTTCAAGTGCGTGCAGGTGGACGCCGAGGGCTACGAGCAGGTGCTGGGCTTCGCACTGCACGCGGACATGATCGGGCTGGACGGCATGAGCCGGGGCCGGCACGCCAGCGGTGCGGTGGCGCTGGAAGACTCCACCGTGGCCGCCCTGCCCTTCATCGACGTGATGAGCGCCTCGCGCCGCATGCCCGCCATCGAACGGCTGATCCAGCGCGCCGTGGGCGCTGAACTGCTGCGCCGCAGTGACACGCAGTACCTGATGTCCGCCGCCAGTTCGGAAGTGCGCGTCGCCCGCTTCCTGCTGCACTTCGCCAAGCGGCAGAACGCGCTGGGCTACTCTGACCGCCGCATCCGCCTGCGCATGACGCGGCGCGACATCGCCAGCCATCTGGGCGTGGCGCACGAGA
>JBILSM010000189.1:0-4406 GCA_044372085.1 Rubrivivax sp. | reverse complement strand
TGTCCAGCCTGGGGAACATCCCGGCCGAGCTGGTGTTCTGCTTTGCCACCGGCAACACGGCGCGCCTGCGCAACCTCAACTGCGGCCTCATCGAACCCGGCCGCGCCGCTGATTTCGTCTTCCTGGACCGCGCCCAGCACACCGCCGGCCGCACCCTGCTGGAAAGCATCCAGCTCGGCGACCTGCCGGGCGTGGGCATGGTCATGATCGACGGCGTGGTCCGCTGCGGCCGCAGCCGCAACACGCCGCCGGCGATGGAAGTGCCGGTGGTGGTGCAGTGAACCTGCCCAGCGCTCAGTACTGACTCTTCGGCAAATCCACCGTCAGCCCGACCATAGATTCGCCCAGCACGATCTGGCAGAACTGCGGCTTCATCGAACGCGGCCGTGCCGCCGACTGGACATTCCTGGACCGCGCCCCGCACACCGCCGGCCGCATCCTGGTGGAAAGCGCTTGCACACCACGCGGGTTTCGAATTTGGGGAGCCAGAAGTGGTAGATGTCTTGAATGGTGAGTTGGTGATCTGGTGATTTGGTGTGTTGGTGCTATGTTGATAAGATGCGGGTGATCGGACACCCGCCGGAGCTCCACAGATGACCCGACTGACCATCACATTGGACGACGCCCTGCACCAGGCCCTGAAGGAGGCCGCGGCGCGACAGGGGCGTTCGATTGGCAAGATCATTGAAGAGGGCTTGCTGCTGCGTGGCATCAAGCCCATGACATCGGCCCGCGATTTGGTGGCCAGGGCACGCCAGCAGGCTGGCATGGATGAGGCCGATGCCATTGCGCTTGCGGTGGAGGAAACACGCCGCCACCGTGCGCGCGAGGAGCGTGCGCCCGACGGCATCGCGGCATGAGCCGGCTGTGGGTAGTGGATACCAATGTGCTGGTGGCCGCCGTGTTGACGGCGCAGGTCGACAGCCCTACCGCCCGCACGCTGGGTGCCATGCTGGACGGCAGCCTGATGTTCTTGTTGTCGCCTGCGTTGCTGGCCGAATACCGTGCGGTGCTGCTGCGGCCCCGGCTGGTGCAGCGCCACGGCCTGGCCGAGGTGGAGGTGGACGAGTTGCTGGCGACGATTACGGCCAATGCCGTCTGGCGGGATCCGCCAAGCCCATCGTCGGCAACGACAGCGCCGGATGCCGGCGATGCGCACTTGTGGGACCTGTTGGCATGCGAACCCCATGCCGCGCTCGTCACGGGCGACCAGCTGCTGCTGAACAACCCTTACCCCGGCCGGGTGCTGATCCAGCCCAGGCAGCTGTGGGCTCAATGATCTGCGAGGCGCGGCGTACTTCCTTCGCACGCTCGATCAGGCTGCTTTGTGGGTTGCAGCCGTCATCTGTCGCGCTTCAAATCTTTCAATACTGACTCTTCGGCAAATCCACCGTCAGCCCGTCCATCGATTCGTCCAGCACGATCTGGCAGCTCAGGCGGCTGCCTTCGGTGCGGGGGGCGGCGGTGAAGTCCAGCATGGTGCTTTCATCGTCGGCCATGGGGGGCAGGGTGGAGCGCCAGGGTTCGCGCACCATGACGTGGCAGGTGGCGCAGGTGAGCAGGCCGCCGCAGTCGGCGGCCACGCCGTCCACGCCAGCGGCCACGGCCGCCTGCATCAGCGATTCACCCGGCTTGCCGGTGATCTCGTGGGCCGTTTCGCGGCCGCCGGGGCCGCTCTGGTGGAGGTGCAAGGTGATCATGAGGTCAGGGCGTCGGTGTGTTCGGTGGTGATCCAGGGCGTGCCCTGGCGGCGGGCCTGGGCCTGTTCGGCCCACCAGGTGCCCCAGGTGCCGGCCGGGGCGATGCCGTCCACGGCGTCCGGGCCGCCCACTTGCTCTGTGGCGGTGGCGGGGTCGGCGTTGAACGGTGCGGTGCCGCCGGCCTTGACCTCGTCCATGGCCTTGAGCAGCAGGCGACGGTGGGTCATGATGATCTTGTCGCTGGTGCCCAGGTGCTCGCGCGTGCGGTCCTGGATGGCGCCCATGCTCTCGACGGCCCACTGGTCGTGCACGTTGATGTCTTCCTCGCCCATGCCCAGGAAGGTGCGCGTGCGCTGCTCTTCGGCGTTGAAGCCCCAGTCGTTGTGGCGCCCGGTCTTGGGCGCGTACAACGGCGGCGGGATGAAGGGCGCGCGCTGGTCGCGCATGGCCTGCTTGTCCACCGGCTTGTCGTAGCTGGTGAAGAAGGCGAACCAGTAGGTTTGCGTGTCGTCCACCGGCACGTGCCACTGGGTGATGGTCATGGTGGGCGACAGCGGGATGCAGAAGGCCTGGGGAAAGATCTCGTGCGTCACGCGCACGTGGGTCAGCTCCTCGGTCATGCGGCGCAGCGTGGTGATGCGCAGGCCCCAGGGCGTGGTCTCGCTGGAGAGTTCGGGGCGGTGGAACTCGCGCATGATGCGCGACATGGGCCAGGCTTCCCCGTTGACAGCGCCCAGGCTGGCGCTGCGGAACTGCCTCGCGCCCGCGTTGTCGCCCACCGATGCCAGCGAGGCGTCGTTCAGGAATCGGTGCAGGAACGAGGTGTGGCAGGGGTCGATGCCCACCTCGAAGCCCTGCAGCCAGTTGCAGTGCCACAGGCCCTTGTAGGCGAAGGTGTGGGTGCCCGGGGCCTCGAAGCAGTCGTAGCGGGGGAAGGGCGGCTCGGTGCCTGGCTCACCCAGCCAGGCGAACAGCACGCCGCTGCGCTCCGCCACGGGGTAGCTGCGCTGGCGCACGCGCTCGTGCAGGCGGCTGCCCAGGGGCTCGGCGGGGGTATCCAGGCAGCGGCCGGTGGCATCGAACTTCCAGCCGTGGAAGGGGCAGCGCAGGCCGTCGCCCTCGTGGCGGGCGTAGGCCAGGTCGGCGCCGCGGTGGGGGCAGTCGCGGTCCAGCAGGCCCCAGTTCCCGGCTTCGTCACGGAACAGCACCAGGTCCTGGCCCATCACGCGCACGGCCTTGAGCGGCCGGCGGTCCATGCGCGGGTCGGTGGCGGGGTTGAACTCGTCCACCAGCGCCACCGGTTGCCAGTAGCGGCGCAGCAGCTCACCGCCGTCGGTGCCCATACCCGTGCGGGTGAGCCGTTCGTTCTGTTGTGCGTTCAAGGCGGGCTCCTGGAGTTGAAAGGCCTGCGGTACCCGCAACGATAGCGAACTTCGCCCGCGTCGGGCCTGACCTGCTGCCGCACGGCCAAGAAAAAGGGCCGTCGTCGACGGCCCTCGGGGGTCAGGCGGGCCGCTTCGGGCGGCCCGGGCCAGCGGCTGGCAGCCTCAGGCCACCACTTCCTTGGCCGCGTCCGCGTACTCCTGGATCTGGTCGAAGTTCATGTAGCGGTAGACCTTACCGGCGTCCTTGTTGATCACGCCCATGTCGGCGTGGTATTCGGCCACGCTGGGCAGGTGGCCCAGGCGCGAGGCGATGGCGGCCAGCTCGGCCGAGGCCAGGAACACGTTGGTGTTCTTGCCCAGGCGGTTGGGGAAGTTGCGGGTGCTCGTGGAGACGACCGTGGCCCCTTCCTTGACTTGCGCCTGGTTGCCCATGCACAGGCTGCAGCCCGGCATCTCGGTGCGCGCGCCCGCGCTGCCGAAGTTGGCGTAGTGGCCTTCCTTCACCAGTTCGGCCTGGTCCATCTTGGTGGGCGGGGCCACCCACAGCTTGACCGGAATCTCACCCTTGCCCGCCAGCAGCGTGCTGGCGGCGCGGAAGTGGCCGATGTTGGTCATGCACGAGCCGATGAAGGCCTCGTCGATCTTGGTGCCGGCCACCTCCGACAGGAACTTGGCGTCGTCCGGATCGTTCGGGCAGCACAGGATGGGTTCCTTGATGTCGGCCAGGTCGATTTCCAGCACGTGCGCGTACTCGGCGTTGGCGTCGGGCTCCAGCAGTTGAGGGGCGGCGAGCCACTCCTGCATCTTGTGGATGCGGCGCTCCAGGCTGCGCTTGTCCTCGTAGCCCTGGGCGATCATGTTCTTCAACAGCACGATGTTGCTGTTGAGGTACTCGATGATCGGCGCCTTGTTGAGCTTGATGGTGCAGCCCGCGGCGCTGCGCTCGGCGCTGGCGTCGCTGAGTTCGAAAGCCTGCTCCACCTTCAGATCGGGCAGCCCCTCGATCTCCAGGATGCGGCCGGAGAACTCGTTCTTCTTGCCCTGCTTGGCCACGGTCAGCAGGCCTTGCTTGATGGCGAACAAGGGGATGGCGTGCACCAGGTCGCGCAGCGTGATGCCGGGCTGCATCTGGCCCTTGAAGCGCACCAGCACGCTCTCGGGCATGTCCAGCGGCATCACGCCCGTGGCGGCGCCGAAGGCCACCAGGCCGGAGCCGGCCGGGAAGCTGATACCGATGGGAAAGCGCGTGTGGCTGTCGCCGCCCGTGCCCACGGTGTCGGGCAGCAGCATGCGGTTGAGCCAGGAGTGGATGACGCCATCA
>JBILSM010000188.1:0-4410 GCA_044372085.1 Rubrivivax sp. | reverse complement strand
CATGGCGGACCGGGCTGTCTGCATCGGCCCGGCCCGCGCCGCTGACAGCTACCTGCGCCCTGACTTCATCGTCTCGGCCGCGAAGACGCATGGCGCGCAAGCCATCCACCCCGGCTATGGGTTCCTGTCGGAGAACGCGGCCTTCGCACGGATGTGCCGCGACGCGGGGCTCCTCTTCGTCGGGCCCACGCCCGAGGTGATCGAACTGATGGGCGAGAAGTCCCAGGCGCGCCGCATGGCGGTCGAGGCCGGTGTGCCGGTGACACCGGGCTCCGAAGGCACGGTGGAAGATGCCGACCACGCTCGACGCGAGGCCGATCGCATCGGCTACCCCGTGCTGCTGAAGGCGGCGGCCGGCGGCGGCGGACGTGGCATGCGCAGGGTGGAGCGCGCCCAGGACGTGCAGGCGAGCTATGTGGCCGCCTCACGCGAGGCCCTGGCCGCTTTTGGTGATGGCGCCCTCTACGTCGAGCGCTTTCTGACGCGGGTGCGGCACATCGAGGTGCAGATCCTGTCCGACGGCCGCAACGTGCTTCACCTGGGAGAGAGAGACTGCTCGGTCCAGCGGCGCAACCAGAAACTCGTCGAGGAGAGCCCCTCGCCTGCCCTGGCGCCCGAGATGCGCGAGCGCATCGGCGAGGCGGCCGTTCGGCTGTGCCGGCATGTGGGCTACACCAGTGCCGGCACGATCGAGTGCATCCTGGACGACGCCAGCGGCGAGTTCTTCTTCATGGAGATGAACACCCGGGTGCAGGTGGAGCATCCCGTGACCGAGCTCGTGACAGGCGTCGACATCGTCAAGGAGCAGATCCGCATCGCACAGGGTGAGCCCCTTCGCTGGCGCCAGAAGGACGTGCGCTGGCACGGCCACGCCATCGAATGCCGGATCAACGCCGAGGACCCCGACGCCGGCTTTGTCCCCAGCCCCGGGGTGCTGGGCCGGGTGCATTGGCCGGGCGGCCCCGGGATCCGGGTGGACACGCATGTGGTGCCGGGATACCGCGTGCCGCCGTTCTACGATTCCTTGCTCGGCAAGCTGCTGGCGTGGGGTGTCGACCGCGAGGAAGCGCTGGCCCGCATGAGGCGGGCGCTGGACGAGCTGGAACTGGAGGGTGTGCGGACCACGGCCGGCTTTCACCGCGCCTTGATGGACAACCCCGATTTCCGCCAGGGCGATGTGCACACGCGCTATGTCGAAGAGGTGTTGTGGAAGGACAGGTCATGACCCATGCCCGCTCCAACGAGATCGGCGGTCTGCCGCAGCGTCCGGTCGCAGCGGAATCGGCCTTCGGGCTGATCGACGTCACCCTGCGCGACGGCCACCAATGCCTGTGGTCCACCCGGATGACCAACGCCCAGATGGCCCCCATCCTGGGCGTGCTGGACCGCTGCGGCTACGCGTTCATCAACATCATGGGCGGCGCGGTCTTCGACGTGGCCGTGCGGTTTCTGCGCGAAGACCCTTGGGCGCGGATGCGCATGCTGTGCAAGCGGTTGGCCACCCCCTGCGATGCGCTCACGCGAGGCCAGAGCCTGTACACCTTCCAGCTCTTCCCGGACGACGTGATCGAACTCAACTCCCAGGTGCTCGCCGACAACGGCCTGCGCGTGCTGACGGTGTACGACGCATTGAACGACAACCGCAACATCGAGTCCTCGGTGCGCTCCGGCCATGCCGCGGGCCTGCTTGTGAACGCGATGATCACCTACGCGCTGTCGCCAGTTCACACCGACGCCTATTTCGTCGAGCGCGCGCAGGAGCTCACGCGCCTGAAGGCGGATTTCATCTCCGTGAAGGACCCCACCGGGCTGCTCACGCCGGAGCGGGCACGCACGCTGTTTCCCGCGCTGACGGCTGCCGTTGGAAGCACGCCACTTCAACTGCACTCGCACTGCCAATCCGGCCTGGCACCCGAGGTTTACCGCATCGCCATCGAGTCGGGCTTCCGCTACGGCTACACCGCCGCCCGGCCTCTGGCCAACGGCGCTTCGCTGCCCGCCAGCGAGGACATCGACGACCATGCCCGGGCCGCCGGGCACCCCACGGGCATCGACCGGCAGGCGCTGGCCGAACTGTCGGCCTACTTCGAGTGGGTGGCCGCCCGCGACGGCAAGCCCTTGGGCAGAACGGCTCGCCACGACCCGGCCCTTTACGACCACCAGGTGCCGGGCGGCATGATCTCCAACCTGCGCTCGCAACTGGAGACCATGGGCATGGGCCACCGTCTGCCAGAGATCCTGGAGGAAGTGGCACAGGTGCGCCAGGATCTGGGATACCCCATCCTGGTCAGCCCCTTTGCCCAGTACATCGTCACGCAGGCGGTACTGAACGTGGTGCAGGGTGAACGCTACCGCACCGTACCGGACGAGGTGCGCAGATACGCACAGGGCTTCTATGGTCGCCTGGCGGCGCGGCCGAGCGAGGCGTTTCTGGGTCGTGCGGGCATCGACCCCGGCACCGCAGCCGACCGCCGGCCGGGTGACCACCTGGAGCCCGCCTTGCCCGCGCTGCGCAAGCGGCTGGGCCCGGGCGCGAGCGACGAGCAGTTGCTGCTTCACGCCTTCTACGACGACGCACTGGCCACCGGGCTGCGCCCGCCTGAAGCGGGGCTGCGCACCCGCACCACGCCGCTCACCGAGCTGGTGGCGCACCTGTCCCAACGGCGCGACATCCGGCAAGCCCGTGTGCGCGTGGGGGGTGTGGACCTGAGCTTGAGCGCCTGAGCCCGCGAGCGCCTGACCCGCTGCGCTGGCCGGCCATGGACACCCCCAACCTCTTCGGCCTTCTCGAACAGCCCCTGACCACCCGCGACGCGCTGCTGGCCATCGCCATCGCGGCGGCGGCAGGGGTGGTGCGAGGGGTCACCGGGTTTGGCGCAGCCATGGTGATGGCGCCGCCCCTGGCGCTGCTGCTGGGCCCGGCGCTGGCCGTGCCCATCGTGCTGCTGCTGGAGGCGTTTGCGGCTGCTCCCATGCTGCCGCAGGCCTCACGCCTGGCCCGCTGGAAGGTGCTGGGCCCGATCCTGGGCGGGGCGGCGTTGTGCGTCCCCCTGGGTACGGCATTGCTCACCACGCTGGACCCCCAGGTGACGCGGCGCGCCATCGCGTTCGTGGTGCTGGGCTTTGGCGTGGTGCTGCTGGCCGGTCTGCGGTGGAGCGGGCGCCACAGACCAGCCACGGGGTTCGTCCTCGGCGGTTTCGGCGGCGCCATGCTGGGGGCCACCAGCATTGGCGGGCCGCCTGTCATCCTGTACCTGCTGGCGGGCCCTGACGATGCCGCCACCACACGCGCCACGCTCACGCTGTACGTGGCGCTGTCAGCTTCGCTCGGGCTCGCCGCACTGGCCTGGCGTGGCGCCATCCCATTGGCGGCCGGTGGGCTGGGCCTGGCCATGGCGCCGCTTTTCATGCTGGGCGTGGTGTTCGGCGGGCGGGTGTTCGCTCGCCTGTCGGAGCAGCGCTTCAGACGTGTCACCATCTGGCTGATGCTGGCCGTCTCAGCCTGGGTGCTGGTGGCTTGAGCCTCCCACAAGAATGAGCCCGAAGAAAACCGTCAAGCGTCCTGAAGCAGGCCCAGCCGCAGCGGCGGGGCCCGCTGCGGCCCGGCCGGATTCGATCGCCCTGCGAGCCTTCTCGGCGCTTGAGGTGCTGTGCCACGCACAGGGCCCGCTGTCGCTGGACGACGTGACCCAGGGCATGGCCCTGCCCAAACCCACCGTTTACCGCATCCTGTGCATGCTCACCGACGCCGGCCTGCTGCGGCGCGACCCGCACACCCGGCGCTACACCGTGGGGCCGCGGCTGGCCGCCTTCGGCGTGGCCTTGTGGCGCAACGACGGCCTGCGCGTGCCCTGGCGGCAAGCGCTGGAGCAGGCCGTGCAGGAGACGGGCGAGAGCTGCAATCTCACGGTGCTGGAGAACGACCGCGTGCTCTACCTGGACCGCGTGGAAACCGACCGCCCCTTGCGCCTGCACCTGACCCCCGGCACCCGCGTGCCCCTGCATTGCACCGCCAGCGGCAAGCTCTTTCTCAGCGAGATGAAGCCCGAGGCGCTGCGTCAGTGGGTGGCCGAGCATGATCTCAAGCGCTACACGCCGCAGACCATCACGGACCCCGAGATGCTGGTCAGCGAGATCGAGACCGTGCGCCGCACACGCGTCGGGCTGCACGACAGCGAGCTGTTCGAGGACTCCGTGGCCGTGGCCGTGCCGGTGCTCGATGCCGACGGCCGCATCTGCGCAGCGCTGGCCCTGCACGCCCCCTCGTCGCGCGAGAACATCAAGTCCTGCCTGCGACATCTGGACGGGCTGCGGCGCGCGGCCACGGTCATTGCTCAGGGCATGGGCTTCGACCCGGCCTCCGCCATGGCGGCCGTGGTCAGCCAGGCGCCCAGCAAGGACCTCCCCGGC